>NZ_JXIS01000101.1:0-17784 GCF_000836715.1 Bacillus sp. L_1B0_5
AACTTTAATCAGTGGGGGTTTTGTTCATCCCCCACTGATTATTAGCCCTCACCAATCGGGCTTTTACGGGCAGTTGGTCCCCCACCTAACTTCTTTGCTTCCGCTGAATTTTGAGGTGTGGGTCTTACTGCCCGGCAAATAGCGGGATAAAATATCCCATTTAATAAAGAGGAAATAGCAACTAATCTCCTGGGATACAGATATGTAATTGATTACCTTATTTTATCTTTTCCCTAACTATTCATGATTATGATATTGCGTATAAGCTTGGCAATTAGATTTATAACTTGTAGAAAAATACTAAATTAAAATGCAGCGAATTAATATAATTGGAGCCTTTTAATGTTGGTGTTAAAAGATAATCTAAAATTATAATGTTTATGAGAAATTGCAAACGGATCTCATCTCTTGTATTTGTTTATAAAAACGATTATTTTGATTCATTTTCTTCTAAAACACCCCAAAATAGAAAAGTTGACGAGCTTAAGATTGTAGTATTCGAAAAATCAGTAGTTTAGTCAAACCAATACGATAAGCAAGTATACCTTGTTATTAATGAAAGAGGACCTGATATGAACATCAGGTCCTCTTTCACTATATAATTATTTCCCTGCTTCTTTTAGTTCTTTTCCAGCTTTAAATACCGGCGCCTTAGCAATTAAAAAAAACTTGTAGGAATCATTATCAAGCGTTTTATTTTTCTCTACCGATTTAGCTTCTCGACAGCTTCCGCACTTGTATCTACACGTTTAACGAAAAAAACTAATAGTAGCGCAACAACATTCATGCCAAGCGCTACATAGAATGAATATTGAATTCCAGATAATAAAGCCTTTTGAGTTACTATTGCCTTCGTAGTTTCTGTGAAGGTTGTTGGATCTATATCAGACAATAAACTTTCCGCTTTTGTTTTTGTTACAGAATTCATAATCGTAACAAGAATAGCAGTACCAATCGAACCGGACACTTGTTGAGCTGTATTATTAACAGCTGTACCGTGCGGATTTAAGCGAGTTGGCAATTGATTAAGACCATTTGTCATAAGTGGCATCATCACCATCGCCATTCCAAACATCCGCAGTGTGTAAATAAGAATAATATGTGTGTGACTAGAGTCAATTTGCAGGTTTGCCAACATATAAGTTGAAACAGCTGTAATGGAAAGCCCTACTATGCCAAGAATCCGAGGGCCATATTTATCAAATAGTTTGCCTGTAATTGGTGACATAACCCCCATTATTACCGCACCTGGAAGCATCATCAGTCCAGAGCTTAGCGGCGAAATACCACGGACGTTTTGTACATAAGCTGGTGTTAAAATCATACCCGAAAACATGGCCACCGCGTTGACGATTGCAATTACAGACGCAAGTGCAAACATTGGGTACTTATAAACACGTAAATCCAATAACGGCTCATCCATTTTTAATTGACGGATAATGAAAGCAATTAGGGAAATAGCGCCTATGATTAAGGTTGTTAAGACAACTTTATTTGTCCAACCATCGGAGCTTGCAGAACTGAATCCATATAACAAACCGCCAAAACCGACAGAAGATAATAGTAATGAGAGATAATCAAGTTTTGCATTTTTGTTTTGTTTCATGACATTCTCAGATTTCCAAATTCCTAACAGTAAGCTAATGATTGCTAACGGTAAAATCATTTCAAAAAGCAAACGCCAGTCATAATACTCTACAATATAACCTGATAGTGTCGGTCCAATTGCTGGAGCTGTAATCATAACTAGTCCAAAAATCCCCATTGCTGTTCCCCTTTTTTCTCTTGGAAAGCTTACTAGCATAATATTCATTAACAAAGGCCCCATAACTGAAGAGCCTGCCGCTTGAACCATCCGGCCAGTAAGTAATAAACCAAAGTTCGGCGCTACAGCCGCTAAGGCCGTACCAAAAATAAAAATCACCATAGATGTAATAAATAAACTCCTATTTGAGAAACGCGTTATTAAAAATGCTGATGCCGGAATTAATATACCACTTACAAGCATATACCCTGTAGAAAGCCATTGGATCGTTGAATAATCTTTAATGTCTAAATCTTTCATTATTGATGGCAAGGCTACATTTAAAAGCGAGTTATTTAAAAATGAAACAAATGCCCCAACAAAAAGGATTACAAGCATTAAATATGGTGGTTTTCTTTTATGTAATGTTTCACTCATATATTTAATTGCCCCTTCATTATAAATTTCATTGATTCGTTTAAATCATTTGCATATTTGCACAAGAAAACATTATCCTTGCAGTATTTTGCCAAACTCTTCGAATGGATATTCTCTTTTTAGCAATTCCAATTGCTCAACATAACATTTTAAAATCTTTTTGTTGATTAAACTTTTATAAAAACGTTTGTTAACGGAAATTAAATTAAGCTGAAATACACAAAAGCAGCAACTGAAAATACCCTTCTAAAATAAAGTGAAACTTTAAATCATCGGGAATTTTACAGGCAGCTAGAAAAATCAACAAGACCACGCACCCATTCCTTTAAATACGGGCTTGTAGATCTAGTTATGTAACCATCCATAAAAAGGAATATTACATAGGCTAAGTCTAACATTACATTTTTAAAGTGAGGGGAATAAGCGTATGCACCAATATTGGTATTTGAATTCAAAAGGAAACGGGGAACAATATACTAACCAAATTTCATTATATTCACAGCCCAAAATAACTAAATATGAGGTAATGAATGATTTGAAGATTCCTGAGAATTGGAGTTGTCGAGTCTATCCAGTTAGTTGGGATTCATCAGTCAATTATACGGGGTTCAGTCCCCATCCCCCTCCCTTCTCTTGGGGGCATCCAATCAATTATGCAGGGATGATGCCCCAAGGACATTCTGCTAATTGGGCTCCATTACCAGGCCATGCAGGTTTCAATTTTCAAAAACCTCCCTCCCCCTGGATCCAACCGTTCAATCATACAGGGATGTTCGCACAAGGGAATCTTGCCGCTTTACTATCGCCGCCAGCCAATCCTTTTAATTTTAGTACCAATAAATGGGGTGTTTTTGGAAACCCTCCAGGATGGGGTGGACAGGTAAGTCCCATAGGATGGGGAAATAACGGAGGTAACGGTCAGCTAGGAATGCTTGGAAACTTACTTACAGCAGGAAAAGGCACCATGAGTGGGATAGGAATGATTAGTAGTCTAATCGGGATGGGGAAATTCTTCTTTTAGTTAACCAAAGTGATAGAATTGGTCCGTAACCCAGATATTCCAACAAAACATTTCATTTTCCATTGATTTAATCTTTTCAAACATGCACTCCTCAATATATTTATTGTGTGCTTCCAGTACTCCATCCAAGTTCGTCTCCTTGTCTTTCAATTTATAAAAAAATCTGTTGCAACTCTTTAGACAACAATTCCAGTTCATCCAAAATCGATAAGTTCATAACAAAAACGCTATCCTTTCCTATGATTCTAGGGAAAGAATAGCGTTTTTGTTACGTAACGATTAAGTTGTTTCATTCTTATTTATTCAATAGTTGAATTGTCACTTCACTGTATTTTTAGCCTGATAGCGATATGATCATGCCCCGTAAAATGCCATTACTTTCACTTATGCTTTGCTAAAAATTCTGTTATGCGACGATATACATATATTTCATTTTCTTTTTTTGAAAATCCATGCCCTTCATCGTCTAATACTAGGTATTCTACATCTACTCCTTGTTCTTGCAACGCTTGAAAAATTTGATCCGATTCTTCCTTTACAACTCGTGGATCATTTGCCCCTTGGATGATAAGAAGTGGTTTATTCATTTGATTTAAGTAAGTAATTGGTGAATCTTGTATAAGCTTATCTTTATCATTATTAATATCACCTATTAAATTAACTGCGAGCGGTTTCCAATTTTCAGGCATAGATTCGATAAAACTAAATAAATTGCTAGGTCCAAAAATGTCAATGGCTGCACGGAAATACTCTGAATGACGCCCGTGAAGCAATAAGGTCATATATCCTCCATAACTACCACCCATAACAAATAATTTATCAGGAGTTGATATACCCTGTTCAAATAGCCATTCGATCCCTGCTACACAATCTAAACGCGGTGCTTCTCCCCAATCACCTTCAATCATTTTTGTAAACGTTGAACCATATCTTGTACTACCTCTAAAGTTTGGTGCAAAAATATTATATCCCTGCCTTAATAAATATTGAAATAATGCTCTGAAATCTTTCGTCTCAGCACTTTGTGGACCACCATGAGGCCAAAATATTGTATATCCGTTTTGTACTTCTCCTTTCGCCCGGAATAATAATGCTTCTATGTTTAACCCATCAAAAGAGGCATATGTTATAACATCCGGTTCAACAAAAGAAGATTCAGATAGACCAATAACATAGTTTTTTGTTAATGCTGCCCATTCTGCATCTCTATTTTTCTTGTAATAGATGTTTGCTGTTTTCGTCGCGCTTTCACCTAGTAAATATAAATTTTCCGATTTTGTAATTTCAATTTGACTTATCGTATCTACCGGAGAATTCAATAGAATTAACTCTTTTTTATCCCATACAAATTTATATAACCTATCTGTAACACCTTTCGACGAAACAATGTAGCCATTTTTTGTTTCAGCATGCCATTTTATATCAGATATATCTTCCTTCTCTATTTTACAAATTGGTTTGAATTCCTGTTTATTTAAATCAAAAGAAGCTACATAGGAAAACTCTTCTTCATAATTTGTAACAAAAATCACTGTATTTTCATCAATATAACAAATGGACCCTACAGTATGTTCTTTCTCACTGGAAGGTACTAAACAAATAAGTTCTTCTCCCTTTTTTACATATCCTACATTATATGTATTACTATATGACTTTAAAACAATGTAACTTGATTCATTCGGACTTACTGCCTCTACATATGTAGGTGTCTCCACACCAGTTAACAACAGCGTATCTTCTTTTGTGCGTATATTATAACAACGAGAGTTTAAGAACATTGGGTTATCTTTACTTGTGACATAGTATAATCGTTCCCCATCCTCTGTTAAATGCACAAAGTAATCCTTTTCTGTATCTCCTGCTGGAATCAATTCAAGCAATCCACCACCCTCTGGTTTTAATGCATAAATATGATAATTTTCATCCCCATCTTTATCAAATCCAGCTAAAATAAATCGATTTAAAGAATCCATTTTAATAAAATTGCTTGATTGATTACAATATGTTAATGGATAAGGGGATAAATTGGGTAAATCCATCGCCCATAAATTAGAATGACCATTTAAGTTTGTACTAAAAATTACTCTTCCTTCATCTTCACTAACTGTAAACCTACCAATACTATAGGATCTAAAAAATTGTTCAGCATCTTCCATAGGAAATTGAATCATCTTTCTTCCTCCACTCTAACTTATATCTAAAAATTCAGAACATCTTATATATAAAGGTTCTACATTTTCCTATTTATCCCTTTTTTATTTTATTTAGATTTACTTCTACCCTCTACTTCTTCTTATTAACATTACATAACGATGCGGAGAGTTTTTTAAACAACTCTTCTTTTAGCCGTAAATATATTCTTTACTATTTCACGATTACTTCTCATTCGATATTTCTCACTAATTATCCCTCAAAGCGAAAAATAAGCGGGGAATTAGAGAGCAAAATCTACCATATACTTTTATTCAGCTAACTTCTCACCAGTAACAATCTTCATAAAAGCAGCTGCGTCTTTCTCTTCTAATTGAGCGTACTGATTATCCCTCGCCATTATTTCTACTTTATCCTTATTAGAATTAATCCACATTTGATATAACACAGCTTTCGCCTCTATTTTCGGATTTTTAAACTGAAAAACAAACTGATAATCAGCTGAACGAGACATTTCCACCTTTTTATTTTCAAAGTTAGTATCATTTAATATTTTCTTTACTTGCAATACTTTATTCTTGTCTGTAACTACCTTCAAATCCTCATAATGATTATCACCAGCATGTTTTTGTACTTCGATTGTTTGATTATGATTTCCTATATTATTTGAACAGCTGGTTACTACAAATAAACAAATCACGCTGAAGACTAAATACATACTTCTCATTTGCATAGCGCTCTCCGCCTTTAGTGTATATAATAGTTCACTTCCATTAAGCTTTTAAAATGTAAAGTAAGAATACACCCCATAAACTACAAATAAGATTAATAGAATAGAAATGCCGAGTACCGTATATATGATCCATTTTAAATTTGAGTTCATATAATCCTCCTCCTACTTCCCAACAATTCCAGTATATAACAAAAAAGCATTGGTTACCCAATGCTTTTTACACTTACGCAAATAGAGACGTATTCGCATATAAAGCTGGTGAACCACCTGAATGTACGAATAAAATATTGTCTTCCTTATTAAAATTACCTTTTCTAATTAAGTCGATTAATCCCGCTACTGCCTTACCTGTATACACTGGATCAAGTAAAATACCTTCTGTTTTCGCAAGTAACTGAACTGCCTCTACCATTTCCGGCGTTGGTAACGCATAGCCTGGCCCTACATATTCATCAAAGCACGTAACAGCGTCGCGCGGGATAAAGTTTGGAATACCAACGTGTGCTGAAGTTTCATCTACAAGTTTTCCTACTTTCTCTTCTTGCTCAGCTTTTCCTCTACTTACGTTAATTCCAATTACAGGAATATGGCTTTGCGTTCCAGAAAAACCAGTAATTAAACCAGCGTGCATACCAGCGCTACCACTTACGCAAACGACTGAACTGAAATCAATTCCTTGCTCAAATGATTGCGCCATAATTTCTTGCGCACAAGCAACGTATCCCATTGCGCCAGTAGGATTTGATCCGCCAACTGGTATTACATATGGTGTATTACCTTTTTCACTAACTTCTTTCGCTACTTTTTGCATCTCTTCCATAAGATCTGCTCCGTTCGGTACAACAATTACGTTTTCAGCACCTAGTAAGTGATATAAGAAATAGTTACCGTTAAAGTCTCGCTTCTCTTCTGGCTCAAGCCCTTCCTCTAATACAAGGATACATTTCATCTTTTCTTTTACCGCAGCAGCAAGTGTCAGGCGGCAATGATTTGACTGAATACCACCAGCTGTAATTAACGTATCTGCACCCTTTTCCTGTGCATCCGCAACTAAAAATTCTAACTTTCTCGTCTTATTACCACCGGCTGTTAAACCAAGTAAATCATCTCGTTTAAAATAAATAGTCGGGCCACCAAGTGCTTCAGAAAAATTGTTTAACTTTTCAATTGGTGTATATGATTCTGTATATTTTTTTCTCGGGAATTTAGCTAAATTCATTGTAACGCTCCTTTTGTACTTCTTTCACAATATATGTAACGTTACTATTATTACATGTAAAAATGGTGAAGTCACCTTTCTGGGTTAAAAATGTATTAGAATTTCATTTTGATAAGTAAAACCGTATTAATGATTTTAACTTAATTACGGTACATGAAATTTATATCAACGATTTTTTAAATATATCGTTCATTACTTACAATATATCAACGATTTTTCAAATATATCGATCGTAACTTGCAGTATATCAACGATTTTCTTAATATATCGATCTATCGACAAAAAACGACAGACAGGCAACCCCTTTCTCATCAACAAAAAAAGAGCCCACACATTCAAATGCAGACTCCCTCCAATCACTTATTTACCGAAAAACGAAGTAACTGCGTTAATCCCGGCTCTAAATTCATTTCACCTTTATGGCGTACGTATACGACTTTATCTCCATCAAATTTCGGAGGATTTGCTTGACTATACGTATGCCACTCATTCGTTCCTTCTATAGAATACTCCATATATTCATTTGCACCGACAATTATATTTTTACGATCATCTGCCGTTACATTTGGTGCCATCTGCGCAATTTTTGAATCACTAATTAATAACTTCTTTATATCCTTATCACGTTTGTAATCGTAAGCTGTCACAATTACATCGTTACCATATGCTTTCACTTGTAACCCTTGTTTAAATGAGTAGCCATCTGGAGCAGTTTTCTCTCCTCCATTTGGTCCTGCTGACATCCAGCCTGTTTCAATCCCGCCCGTATTTACAACAGTGAAACCTTTTTCATCTCCGCCTGTAATTTTCTTTTTACCAGCCCAGTCAGGTAAGTTTAAATCCCAATGTGTATGACTCGTGAAGAAAACAACCTGCGGATAGTCTTTTAATATATCGTACAATTTATCCACGTTTAAATAATCTTGTAAATATGGTGATTGTCTTGATCCAGATACTGTATCAGGTAAAACATGATGAGAGAAAATAAAGATTGGCTTATTTTTATCTTTTTGACTATACTCTTCTAAATTTTGTTTTAACCAACCTAATTGCTCATCACTCATATATACTTCGTCCCACATTTTTGAATCGTGGTATTTCATATATTTTTCAGTTCCTAAAAATAAAAGTGGATAGCCATCTAATTCTTTTTTATGATATACCTTTTCTTGTCCACTAAATTGTAAGTAGCGACCAAATAGTGTTTCTTCCGTTACACCATTTGGCCATGTACTTTGAGAGAGTTTCCCATCCGCTGTCCATTTACCAGCATAAAACTCATGATTCCCAACAGTAGACCATACATTTTCTGGATGCTTATTTTTATTTAACACACGCTTTACATCATTATATTGTGACTGTTGCCCAGTCGGCGTTATATCCCCATTCATAATAAGCGCTCTAGAAAGTGGCGTCACTTTGTTCATATCTTTTAGCACATGATCAAAATCCCCTAAATCACCTTGAATATCACTAATAACGTTAAAAGTTGTAGCTGATTTTCGGGCTTGCTCTTTCCCTTCCGCATGCACTGAAAACGTCGGTAATAATGCCGCCATAACTGCTAACGAAGCAACTGTCTTTTTCATACAAATTCTCCCCCTAATAATAGAATGTACAAACTGACATGTTCTGCTTTCTCTTAGGTGCTTGTCCAATTCACATTATAGGGGGAGATTGTAAAGATTGATGGAGTAAAAATTTAAGTGTTTTTTAAGAGATTTTGTCTTTTTTACACGCCCCATTTAACAATTAACACTAATTTTTCTATTAACCTACTAATATTAACTGAATGTAAATTTATACGATAAATCACTTCGTTTAATATGTTGTGTTTTAATTTCCTTTACACAATTTCAATAAAGTACTTTACCATTTTAAATTCTCTTCATTAATCCTCAATTTCTATTCCAGCTTGTTTTAATGGTTCTAATACTTTCGGGTAACACATTGAAATATATTCCACTGTTTTTAAATTTTTTAGATTTTGAAATCCTTCAACAGATATAACATCAAATAAACTGTCTTCACCGTCCCAATCAGGCTTTAAAATATGATAAATTTCATTCCCACCATCAAAGCAAAGGGACTCAATCTTTTCCAAATCACTTATTTCCAAAGTTAACGCTTCTAAAAAAGCTTTGATTTCAACAATTGGCCCAACTCCTGAATACCATTCAAAATTATTCGTATGCTTTTCTATTAAGTCTTTCAATTCTTTTAGAAATAGTGGCTCTTTATCTAATAAAGCTTCAATTACCACTAACTTAAAATTAAAATCCTGAAACATTTCACTCTTTCCCATTTTAACTTCCTCCTATCTTGCCCCTGTCCTAGGGTTTTAATCTCCTTTACACAACTTCCAAAAAGCACTTTACCTTTTTAAATTCTCTTCATTTAATCCTAACAGCCCTGGTAAAATAAAACACCCATCTTTTCTAATCAGTACATCATCAAACCAAATTTCACCCCCGCCATACTCTGATCTTTGAATATTCACTAAATCCCAATGTATCGCTGATTGATTCCCGTTGTCTGCACCTTGTAACGAATCCCCAATTGCTAAATGATAACTACCATTTATTTTTTCATCAAATAACGTATTATTCATCGGATGTAGTATGTAAGGGTTAAAAGCCAGTGCAAACTCTCCGATATATCTTGCTCCCTCGTCCGTATCAAGAATTCGATTTATTCGCTCTGTATCGTTTGCATATGCCTCTATTATTTTCCCATCCTTAATATGTAACTTAATATTTTGAAACGCATAACCTTGTTGAATAGATACTGTATTGAACGCTACTATCCCATTCACTGAATTTTTGACAGGTGCTGTATATATTTCGCCATCAGGTATATTATCTGTACCATCTCCCTTTAAAACACCGATTCCTTCAATGGAAAAATTCAAATCCGTACCATTCCCAATGATTTTCACTTGTTTTGTCTTTTCCATTAATTCTTTTAACGGATCCATTGCTTTCGACATTTTTTTGTAATCTAACGTACAAACATCATAATAAAATTTCTCATAAGCCTCGGTACTCATATTCGCTTCTTGCGCTGAAGCCGCATTTGGAATTCGAGTTGTCACCCATCTCGTTTTATACACTGCTTCACTATGAGCCTTTCCAAATACCTTTTGATATAATTTCATTTTTTCTGCTGGTACATCTGCTAATTCGTATGCATTTCTAGGACTACGGAGATTAATATATACTTGCATCTTACTTAAACGGTAACACTCCCAATCTGCAAATAACTTAAACTGTTCTTCAGATCCAGACAAAATTAATTGCCTCGTAACAGAAACGTCACGCATTGATACATGTGCATATCCACCTGCTTTTTCCACTGACTTAATAATTTCACGAACTACTATAGGGTCTATTTCCGTAACACTTTGAATTAACACATGATCACCAGGTTGCACTTTAGTAGAGTGGTTGACTAGTATATCTGCTAATTTAGATAGTCCCCTCTTCATTACATCCCTCATCCTTTCATTTCCGTTTCAATAGCTTAATAAAAAATAAAAAGAGAACTACTCTCTTTAAGCAATTCTCTTTTTCACCCAAACGATAGATATAAAATAAACCCTTAAAAATAATTCCGTAACGTTGGCATCGCAGCTATACTAAGGTACAGAGTCCCAGGTACTAACCACGCGCCACAAAGCATCAGCAACACAGTTTTCCTAACAAGCGCTACAATAAAAGCTAAAAAAGACGGAAGCAGCAAAATAAACAATACAGTGATATATACTTCTTTATCAATTAATTGAGTGCTATAAGGGTTGAAATATAGAAAAATAATTGAAAGGATAAACATACTTACAGCTGCTACTACACCCAAATAAACATTTAAATTATTCTTCACAATTTCCCTATTTCCAATAGCACCATGCTTAATACTTTCCAGCACTATACCTCATTACAATAAAAGTTCCTCCCCTTCTAGTTCGCCTTAAAATTATAAATCGGCTTAATGACATGTTTGATATCAATTGTGTCCTTTGTATTCTCAACAATCTCATCCATTGGCTTATATACCATTGGTGCTTCATCTAAAGTACTTTCTGCTACAGATGTAGTCCAAACCTCTGTCATTGTATTTTGAAAATCCTCTAAGTTAAGTACTTCTTTCGCCTTCTTACGGCTCATAATACGTCCTGCTCCATGAGGGCCAGAAAAGTTCCAATCTGGATTCCCTTTACCAAATGCAATGATAGAACCGTCTCTCATATTAATTGGAATGATTACTCGTTCATCTTTCTGAGCTGAAATAGCACCTTTTCGTAGAATCATATTTTCCATATCGATGTAGTTATGAATTGTAGTGAATTGATCGGTTACTTTCCAATCCATTTTAGTGACGATTTCATCCATCATTGCTTTACGATTTAACTCCGCATACTTTTGAGCAATTTTCATATCATTCATGTAATCTTTAAATCCTTGTCCTTCTAAATAAGCTAATTCTTTGCGAATCACCGGTTTCTTAATTTTACGTAAAGCTTCATGTATTTCTCGTTGTCTACCTTCTTTCGTTAAACGCTCAATCATTTCGTCTTTAATAGATTTAACATTTATAAGTTGCTCGTAAGCAAAGTTTTGATAATACTCTGCTACCTGTTTCCCTAAATTACGCGAACCACTATGAATGACAATGTATACATTTCCTTTATCATCCTCATTCAGTTCGACAAAATGATTGCCCCCGCCAAGCGTACCAATACTTTTTTGAGCACGTTGCAATGTAAATGGGGCTCTTACACTATCAAAATCAATCATTTTTGAAAATCTATGTTCCTTATCTCGAATACGAAAACCACTTGGGACAAATTTACGTATCGTTTCGTCTAAGTGATCGAAATTGATTTCTTCTTTCTTTTTGTCGATCATAACAACTTCCATGCCACAACCAATATCGTACTGACCTCCCAGTTTCCTGAAAGAGTGGACTATACCTTCTCTACAGTCATCGAGATATGCAGTCTCTACTGTAGGCTCACCGTATTAATTATTCCTCTTCAACTCAAAATGGATGAAGAATAATTCTGTACCTTAGTCTGCTAACATGGTACAAGTCTCTGAACCATTCGATTATGTCACCATAACCACTGGCTGCTGATTGCCCTCGCCTTTTATCGTTAGGGTTCCCAGTCAATTGAGTGAGTAGTTTACAGTCTGAGCCGATTAGTTAACCCCGACTAAATTAGGAACAATTTTATCTTGAATCGTCATTGTTGTCCCAATCGTACAACCTGCACCCGCATGTGTATCTGGCATAATACGAATCTTGCTACCCTTTACGAATTCTTGGTTACAAAGATCGAGTATTTGACCTGCTGCCGTTTCTTCTACATTCGTAGTATACACTTTCGCTTCATTGTATTTTCCTTGTAATTTCAACATCTTCTATTTCCCCTTTCCTTTAGTTTCTACAAAACATTAATTTATATATATTATATATTTATAATTATATTTTCCACCACTACAGCTCATTTCCTTTTTTATAAAAAAAGACACAGAGATTCCTCTCCATGCCTGTTAATTTCCTACCTCTTCACCGCATGCACATAATGTACCGTCTCGAAAGCTTTCAAATAATCATTTCTTCCGGCAAAATATAATGTATTTATGTCCTCTGGTGATAAGTGCTCATAAATGAGTAAACCTGAATTCTCTAACAATGCTTCCATTTCGCGATAAGAATAACATGACTTCATCGGTTCTCCGCCTACCGCTGCCATTTTTACCATATTTTCAACTCGGTTAGACAACCCTTTTTCCGTAAATAAGTTTTCAGCCGGATAATCGAAAACGATAGAACTCCCTACTGGAACTATCTCGAATAAACACTCTATTAAACTAGCAAGCTCCTTTTTCGTTAAATAGTACGTAACACCTAAAAGGCTAAAGAAAGTCTTTTTATGTTCAAATCCTTCATTCTGTAACTGTTCATAGGAAAATCCTTTCGTAAAATCCATTGAAACAAAATGAAGGTTATTTGGAACTTCAAGTTCTACTTCTTTTATTCTTTCCCTCTTAAACGCCTGTGTAGAAGGATGATCCACTTCAAATATTTCTATTTTATTTTCTAATTCTCGGTGTCTAAAACTGAACGTATCTAAGCCTGCACCGAGTATGGCGTATTGTTTTGCTCCTAATATAATTTCATGTAGTAATACTCTTTCACAATATGCCGCACGTGCTAAAGGTGTTGGTGATAACTGAACTTGCGTAATCCATTTTAATATTTCTTTTGGATTGTCTTGAAACTGCTCTGCAATTTCTTTATTGAAAAAGTGAATCCCTTGAACCATGTTCGTTTCAATATTGTTACGTTCTTTTTGTGAAATGAAATCTTTAGCTACATAATCATCAAAGATTTTAGGATTATCAAATTCACTATGATACGCCCTTCCGAAAGCTGATACTAACGACGTTACACTTGCTTCACCTTGTTTCACACACATACACTCTCCTTCATGTTCACAACAAAAATAGGGTTCCCCTGGCCAGGAGAACCCTATTATACACCTTATTTTTATAATGGTAAATTATAGCATAAATAAGTTTTTTTGTCAAGTTTTCAGCCTACTAACGCTCCAACAATTTGTGTAATCTCTAGCAGGAAGATTTCGATCTACACCGAATATTCCAGTTCATAACAATACAAATGGAGGGCGTCATGAAAAGATTAGTCATCATTACAGTTGGAAAAACACACAGTGGAAAAACTACATTTGCAAAAGAGCTCGAAAAAGAGTTACCTAATTCTTTTATTATGGACCAAGACAACCAAGCTGAATTTATTAACACACATTATGAAAAATTACAGCCGACAGAAGGTTCAAATACACTAAAGCACGGTCTTTCAAAATTCATTGTTGATTATGCGAAAGAACATACAAATTTACACCTTATTATTTGTAACTCAAATAGAAGCCTAAACGGACGAATGTATTTGCTAAATGAATTGTTTAAGAAGGAGGAATATATACGCGTATTAGTTCACTTTGACATCCCAGATGATGTACTTTATGAAAGAGTGGCCCTTAGTAAACGAAGTACAAATATTTTTAGGGGAAACTATTCCAGTTTCAAAGAAGTCCTCCACCGCCAACAAGTTGAATCACTACATGAAGACGTAGTAGATCCTATAGAAAAGGAAGCTGATTATTTGTTTGTTATTCGTAACAGTAAGGATGTAAACTCTACTATATTAAAAATTATTCATATCGCTAAAGAGTACTCCCCTATCCGAAATAAGAGATTATAAAAATCACATAATCATAGATTATTATGCAAATACTTCCTCTAGACGGCGCAGATGGTATATAATAATGGCAGAATCTACTTCTATATGCTCAATTTTACACAAAACAGCTCATGCATATGAAAGAAAAGAGGTACAAAAATATGAAAACAAAACAAACAATTGCTGCGTCTACACTAGCTTTAGCAATGATTGCTGGCGCGAACTCTGCTCATGCGGAAGTAAATGATGCTACTCCTCAGCAAAGTACGGGAGATCGATTAGCTGAAATTAAGCAACATAAGCAAGAGTTAGATGCGAAATTACAGCAGCACAAAGAAAACGTGGATCAAACATTAAATGAACTTAACAAAGTTAAGGAAAATGTTGATACAAAGGTGAATGAACTACATGAACGTAAACAAGTTGCTGATGAAAAAATTAACGAAGTTAAACAGCATAAACAAGAACTAGATGCAAAACTTCAGCAAGACAAACAAATCGCCGAAGATAAAATCGCTGAAATTAAAGAGCATAAAAAACAAGTAGAAGATAAAGTCGCTGAAGTAAAAGAACATAAGCAAAATATCGATAACAAAGTTAATGAGATTAAAGAACATAAACAAACTGTCGATGAAAAAGTGAATGAAATGAAGCAACATAAAGAGAACATTGATCAAAAGGTTAATGAACTTAAGGAAGTTAAAAAACAAGTAGATGACAAATTAGCTGAGTTAAAGAAAGCGAAACAAACTGCTGAGGACAAACTCGCTGAGCTAAAAGAAAACAAGCCGAATACTGGTAACACGTTAGAGGAACTTAAGAAAATTAAAGGCAATTTAGATAGCCTTTCCGCTAACTTAGAATTAGCTAAACAAGATGTAAAAAACAAACTAGCTGAATTACAAAAGGCTAGAGAAGATTTACTAAATAAAATTAACGAAATTAAACAATCTAAACAAACTGTTTCAGACGATTTAACAAAGAAAAAACAAGACTTAGATATTAAAATCAACGACTTTAAGCATACTGAGAAAAAAATTGACGACAAATTAGCTGAGTTACATACAACGAAGCAAAATGTTGATAACAAGATTAATGAAGTATCACAATCTAAACAAACGCAAGCAGATAATGGTACTAAAAACAATAACGCTAAAGAACTTCCTAACGCTGGTAGCGAGCAATCAAACAATATGGCTCTAGGAATGCTATCTGTATTAGGCGGTGTTTTATTACTTACTCGTAATAAAATTAAAAAGTATTTATAAAACAGCTATCATTTTGATTATATAATCTACTGTCCCTTCTCTAAGAAGCCTATGCATAGGCTTCTTAAGGAAGAGACCAAATATAAGTACGTTTACAAACTAGTTATCCCTCTACAGTTAGATTCTATTTCTATCCACATATCATTTGTTGCAGAGCCCAACCTTTCACTTTTTCATTATGATAATACCTCAAAAATAAATATAATTATCAAATTTCAAACTTAGATTAGTTCCTTATACTTTAACAAAACTGAAAAACTGTCATTCCCCTAAGTCATACTAATAGGAAAGTGTACAATTCTTTAACAATACTAACTCTTAATTCATACACTACTAATAGAACTTGTGTAGCAATAAAATTTTCCAAATCATCTAAATCACCATATATTTAACCTCTACTCGTACCTACATGATATTTTCATCCCCCTCTCATAAAGTTCTTATTCTTCTAATTACTACATGACCATGTTCCATTGCTACATTAGAACGACATCTATAAATATTGATAAGGAGTGAAATACATGGGTTCAACAAAACTTACAGGACGAGTAATTTACAAAGGAGATCCCGGTTATTTAGAAGCTATTAAGAATTGGAATCCTTACGTTGATGTCTTCCCCCTCGTCTTTGTTTTTGCACAAAATTCATATGATGTTAGTAACGCCATTAAATGGGCTCGCGAAAATCATGTTCCGTTACGTGTTAGAAGTGGTCGACATGCACTAGATAAAAACCTTTCTGTAGTAAATGGCGGCATCGTTATCGATGTAAGTGATATGAACAAAGTAAGTTTAGATAAAAAGAATGGTATCGCAACCGTTCAAACTGGAATTCACGTCGGGCCACTTGTAAAGGGACTAGCTAGAGAAGGTTTTATGTCACCGTTTGGAGATAGTCCTACAGTTGGAATCGGTGGCATTACAATGGGCGGTGGTTTTGGAGTAGTCTCACGAACAATCGGTCTAATAAGTGATAACCTTATTGCTTTAGAAACAGTAGATGCGACAGGCCGAATCATTCAAGCAGATCAATGTTGCAATAAAGATTTATTATGGGCTTCTAGAGGTGGTGGTGGTGGAAACTTCGGATACAACACTGAATATACATTGAAGCTTCATCGTGCCCCTAATACTGCCACAGTCTTTAATATCATTTGGCCATGGGATCAGTTAGAAACTGTTTTCAAAGTTTGGCAAGAATGGGCACCTTTTGTAGACTCACGATTGGGCTGCCTTCTTGAAATTTACAGCAAAATAAATGGACTTTGCCATGCAGAAGGTATTTTTTTAGGTTCCAAAAGTGAACTCATCAAACTATTAGAACCTTTAACAAATGCTGGAACTCCAACACAAATTGTTATAGAAGAATTACCTTACCCAGCCGCTATCGATTTCTTAGATCCAGATGAGCCAATCCCTGGTCGATCTGATCAAAGTGTTAAATTCTCTTCTGCCTGGGCACTTAACCTTTGGCCAGAAGAACCTATTTCCATTATGAAACGATTTTTAGAAGAAGCTACTGGAACAGAGGCTAATTTCTTTTTTATTAATTGGGGAGGTGCTATTAGTAAAGTACCTAGCAGTAAAACAGCATTCTTTTGGCGTAGCCCGTTATTTTATACAGAATGGACTGCTAGCTGGAAAGACAAGTCTGAAGAAGCTGCCAATCTAGCATCAGTTGAAAGAGTTCGTCAATTAATAAAGCCGTATGTAACTGGTTCTTATGTTAATGTTCCAGATCAAAACATCGAAAATTTCGGACAAGAATATTACGGAGCAAACTTTGATAAGCTGCGGAAAGTAAAAGCAAAATATGACCCCGAAAATCTTTTCCGTTTCCCACAAAGTATACCTCCCTCTTCCTCTTGTTAATGCTTGAAAAAACAAAAAAAAGAACTCTTACAATTGTAAGAGTTCTTTTTTTCCAGGCTGTGGAGAAAGTCTT
>NZ_JXIS01000102.1:0-511 GCF_000836715.1 Bacillus sp. L_1B0_5
TATGCTTTTTTCATTTTTTAATTCTCGTATCGCAACGGGATAGGCTTTATTACCATCAACAGTGATTACACGAGGTTTTGTGACATGAAAAGAAGCCAAGGCTTTCTTTAAAAAGCACTTGGCAGCCTTCGCATCTCGTTTCTTACTCAAATAAAAATCAAGCGTGTTTCCTTCGGAATCAACAGCACGGTATAAGTACATGTTTTCACCTTTGATTTTGATATAGGTTTCATCCACTCTCCAAGAATCATTCGTTCGTTTCAAATGTTTTTGAATCCGCTCATTTAATTCGGGTCCATATTGGTGAACCCAACGCATAATGGTGGTATGGGACAAAGATAACCCTCGTTCTTCCATCATTTCCACCAAATCACGAAAGCTTAGGTTGTACCGCAGGTACCAGCGTACAGTCCACAAAATCATGTCTGCTTGATAATGTTTCCATTTGAATATGTTTTCTTTTTCCATCCTGATCACGCACCTTTTTTAAGTAGTAATACCAGTATGGCCA
>NZ_JXIS01000103.1:0-36865 GCF_000836715.1 Bacillus sp. L_1B0_5
TTCATTTAGTTATCCATTGTTTGCACCACGTGGTCTGGAAATAGAGGGAATGAGTATTATTAAAGTTCCAACTCCTGATGGTGAACAACTATTTCGAGTGGCAGCTCCTAAAGTCAGTATGGGTGAGATTACAGCGCAATGTTATCACATTTTTTATGACTTAACAGAAAACCTAATTGAAGACATTTTTGCTGAAACAACAAATGGTAATGGAGCTATGAATCGTATGTCAGCAGGATGCCAATACAAGCATCCTTTTCAGTTTTATTCAGATGTACCAAAGATAGCCAGTGCACGTATTGTCCGTAAAAATCCTGTGGAAGCATTATTGGATTCTAGTCAAGATAATTCATTTGTTAATCGTTGGGGCGGTGAATTAAAACGCGATAATTTTGACGTGAAGATGCTACTAAATCGTGGTATGGATCATGGAGTAGTGATTCGGCATAAAAAAGATTTGCTTGGATACGAGGGAAATGTGGATTGGAAAAGTCCTATAACTAGAATCATGCCACAAGGTTTTGATGGGTTATTTCTTCCTGAAAAATATGTGGATAGCCCACTTATAAATAAGTATCCTCATCCGAAAATTAAAGTGGTTGAGTTTAAACATATCAAAGCGGCTATTGGTGAAAATGCTGATGATGAAGATGCAGTTCCGTTAGAAGAAGCGTATAGGTTATTACGTCAAGCAGCTAAAGATATGTTTAAGATTCAAAAAGTTGACCAACCTAAGGCAACTTATAATGTTAAGTTTCAGGAGTTATCACAAACGGAAGAGTATAAGGATTATAAGCATTTACAAAGTGTTTATATGGCAGATACTGTTACGGTTGAACATCAAGAAGATGGCATTGATATAAAAGCGAAGGTAATTGCTTATAAGTATGACCCGATAAAAAAAGAGTATTTGGATATAACCATTGGTAACTTCAAAGAATCCTTTACGGACGTTTCCGGTAGGGTTGACCTGGTACAAGAAGAGTTATCTAATATGCCAAGCTCTATTTTGGATGTAGCAAAAGCAAATGCTACAAGCCTTATTAATTCAGGATTTGGAGGACATGTCCGTATTTATCCAGATCGTATTTTAATTATGGATACGAAAGATGAAAAGAATGCTAAAAAGGTTTGGCAATGGAACTTGAATGGATTGGGGTATTCTTCCACAGGTGTGAATGGACCATATGGAACAGCTATTACAAGTGATGGAAGAATTGTTGCAGATTTTATTACTGCTGGCACGTTAAGTGGGAATCTGGTGCAAGGCGGAGAAATAACAGGTTCAACTTTGAAAACATCTAATTCAGCTAATTTTGTAAATATATCTAAACAATTTATTCGTCTCTATGAATCCTCGAAAGTAAGAGCCTTTATTGGGTATTACAAAAATAGTAGAAGTGAAATACAGCCCACTTTTATTCTAGGTGGTGACTCAGATCAAACAGGTGCAAATGGCGCCATCATGTTGTATCAATTCTCCGATGTAAATGTTAAGTCTGGTGGAATAGGAATCACAAAGGGACTCGATGGCAATGGATACTTGAATGCAGCTTCTTTATATTTTTCACAAACAGGGAATGCAATGCTCGATGCTGATAAAATGATTGCCCTAAATGCTCAAAGTGAGATGAGATTTAAGGTTAAAGATCAATTCCGCTTTTATCGTAATGACAATTGGATTGCAAGTATCGGGGTTGCATCTGGAGGGGATACAGATATCATGCTCCCAAATGCGATAATACGAAATTCGAGTTGGGACGATGGGTATATCCAAGTGAAAACGGCTCTTGGGACATATTATCAAGGAGTAATTGCTTCAGACTTCAAAGTTTCTTCAAAAGTAACATATAAAACCAATATCCGTCCTATTGCATTCAGCGCACTTGAAAAGGTAATGGAATGGGAAATTAAACAGTACAATTTGAAAACCGATATTCCAAAACTTTATGAGATGCGTATGAATCGTAAAGAAGGAGAGCCGACAATTTCTACAGAGGCAATTCCTACACATTATGGTTTAGTTATTCCAAAAGAATCAGAGGAAAATGGTGTAGGCTTATATGGAATGCTTTCACAATTAACAAGTGCATTTCAAGAGCATGTAATTAAAACTAGGGCTAAATTCGAAGAAGTAGAGCCGATAAAGCCTAAAGGGAATATAAAACACAGGAACAAAGTAAAACGCCAAAGAAGATCACCTAGACGTGTGAAAAGGAATAGTTAGAGGGAGATGTAGTTATGCGAAATGAGGAAATTATTATAGATTTAGCAGATCCTGTGTTTACAAAAACAATTCGTTCTCGACAGAATGACAAGAATGGGTTGAAGCTCACTGTGTACGCAAGAGAAAAAGGGCAGAATGTGGATTTAACAGGATATGTGGTTAAATATGAAGCGACAAATCATACAGGAGTATTTATTCGAGATGACGCTCAAATAGTTGATGCAAAAAATGGTGTATTTTCCTATACGTTTACATCTCAAGCTGTTTCCACATCGGATGATTGGACAGCTTATTTTGTGATGGAAAAAAGTACAGAACGAATGAGTACACCAGATATTTGTATTACATTAAGACGTGATGTGAAAGAAGGAAATATTAAAATTGAAAATTATATTTCTGATTTTGATAATCTCAAGAAACAAATAGATGCTTTACAACAAGCGGTTGATAAAATGGACGTCGTAAAGCGTTCAGGCGGGATAATGACAGGCTATCTAACAATGAGACCGACAATCGGTTCTAATATCGGAGTTGGATTCAATAGTGAGGATAAGGTATTAGATATCGGTCTTGTAGGAGTCTCAGATGGTCAATTCTATTTAAAAGACTGGAAAAATAATAAAGTATTATTTGAAAAATCGCCTACTGGGGCATTCAATGTTTTTGCTGATAATCTTCTAAAAAAAGCTGGCGACATCATAAATGGATTACTTGAATTTAAGAGTGATAATGCAGTTGTATTAGGAAGTCGTTCTTATAAGACAGTTATTCATAAAGGGGCGCAAGGAGAGTTGATATTTGCTCCTTCTACAAAAGAACAAGGTGATTCTTGGGATTGGTCCAAACGTGTAGAATTTCGAACAGATGGTACTATTAGGCAAGCAACAGATACAGGATGGACTAAGCTTCCTACAACTGGGGTAGAGAATGTTGCTAACAGAGATATGAAATACAAGAGAAGTGGTGAAAACATTAGTGTAATTGGTTCAGTTCGAAATCCTCAAAATGAGACAGTATTCGCTACACTACCAGTTGGGTTTAGACCGATACAGCACATTGCTTTTCCAGCGCTGGCATATGGATATACACCCGCAGTTTGTGAAATTACAATAAAACCTGATGGGGGGATTTTCGTGAATGGTGTTCCGAGCGGGAGTACTGTTCATATTGCAATGAGCTTTTTGAGTTAGTTATTACGGATTAATCGTGCATAAGTAGACCTTTTTATTTTTTATAAAATAGAACTTTTGATTTGAAATTTCCGCGATGCATTCACCATAAATAAGGTTGTCTCATATTATGTAGAGATTGCTTTATTAAGATTTTAAAAGGATGTGAATACAGTGGAAGATGTATATGTAAAAATCGACAGTTTAAAAGCAGAACAAAAAGAAATTATGCGAGATATTCGTAATTTAGAAACTCGCACAACAATTAATGAGAAAGATATTGCCACAATTAATAAGCAATTAGAAAAGATTAGCATGAATACAACTTGGATTTTACGAATTATTATTAGCGCAATTACTATGTCAATTTTGGGTTTAATATTAAAAGGGATGATCTAATATTTTAAAATAAAAGTACTTATTGAGAGAGGGACAAGCGTCTCTCTTTTTTATTATAAATAAGGAGATGGAAAGATGGATCGTATTGATATATTAATGAAAGCATTTATAGCTACATTCGGTGGCTTCTGTGGGTATTTCTTGGGAGGATGGGATGCAACATTGAAAATCTTAGTGACGATGGCAGTTATTGATTATTTAACTGGCATGATTGCAGCAGGATATAACGGAGAATTAAAAAGTAAAGTTGGTTTTAAAGGCATCGCCAAAAAGGTGGTGCTTTTTCTTTTAGTTGGAGCGGCAGCCCAATTAGATGCAGTGTTAGGAAGCAATAGTGCTATTCGTGAAGCGACAATTTTCTTCTTCATGGGTAACGAATTACTTTCACTTTTAGAAAATGCTGGACGAATGGGTATTCCACTTCCACAAGCCTTAACAAATGCAGTTACGATTTTAGGTGGCAAACAAAAACAAGAAGATAGAAAAGGAGATGTTAAGTAATGGGACATATTATTGATATTTCAAAATGGAATGGTGACATTAAATGGCCTTTAGCAAAGCAATACATTGATTTCATCATCGCTCGTGTACAAGATGGTTCAAATTATATAGATCCATTGTATAAAGGATATGTACATGCCATGAAGCAACATGCTGTTCCTTTTGGTAACTATGCATTTTGTCGATTTGTTTCTGAAAATGATGCACGAATAGAAGCTCGTGACTTCTGGAACCGTGGAGACAAGAGTGCGACAGTCTGGGTTGCAGATGTTGAAGTAAAAACAATGAATGATATGAGAGCGGGCACACAAGCATTTATTGATGAACTACGCCGATTAGGTGCTCAGAAAGTTGGTTTATATGTTGGTCATCATATGTATGCTCCGTTTGGTATGGCAAATGTAAAATCTGACTTTGTTTGGATTCCTCGTTATGGCGGTAACAAGCCAGCTTATCCATGCGATATTTGGCAATACACAGAGACAGGTAATGTACCTGGTATCGGTAAGTGTGATTTGAACCAATTGATTGGCAGTAAACCGTTATCCTGGTTTACAGGAGAGGAACAAACAGAACAATCTGTTGCTAATGGTGGCTATCAATATGTTAAATCTGGTGGATTTGGCATTTCACTGGTTCAGGAAGTCGTAAATGCTATGAATGAGCGTGGAACAAAAGGGAAGGTCGTCTCTGATCCATTAACTGGTTTAGCTTACTTACAAACTGAAGTACTACCTAATGGCGAGCTTGATAAGATTACAGCCTGGATGGATGAAAGAAACTGGTGGTACGAGTACATTAAAAAATAAAACAAAAGAATAATTACTGAGAATTTTATTTTTTAACTTTACTGCAATTTTAATAAAAAAAGTGCAAACAAATTTGCAAACAAACTTGCTAACACCTATAAGAAATAGACATAAATTATCGCTGATATGTCTTCTTTGAAAATAGCTTTAATCAGTTAAATCATACTTATACGAAATGTCCATAAAAATCGTCTTAATATCAGGAATATAATCATCCAGATATTTCTTTACTTTTGAGGCGAAAACGAGGCATGATATTGATTTCTACCCCAGAGTTTGCATCAAATAATAAAAAAATACGGTTTGTAAAACTAAAAATACAACAAGCTACAACCGGCATGAAATGGATTAAGATATTTAGAAATTTAAAAGATAATTTTCATATAGGTGGAGAGGTGGATTTAGACCATATTCTCCAATATCCGAAAGATTATATTGTAGGGGCAAATAAAAGAGTGTTATTTCCATACAATGAGAGAATATATAAAGTTCCAGGCACTAAAATAGAACCGGGTATAAAAGTAAAGGAAAGAGAGTATTTGTTTAAAGAATTCCAGCGCAAATTCTCTTATTTCACAATACTTCCAGAATGTAAAAAGGTAGCAACAAATAACGAAAATGAATTATTTCCTTTATTTGCACCAAAAGGATTAGAGACATTAACATTAGAAGTTTGGTCTGAAAATATAGCACTTGACATAGAACAAGCATTACTTGATAGCGAAGTTGTTTTGGCTAAAATTGGTGAAAATTCTTATGTATTGAATACAGATTTTCCAGTGTTATTAAAGATTGTGAGATACAATATTGAAAAGGTGTTACAAAATCCATATAAAATGCAATATTGCCAAAAATACAAAACAAATCTTGTAGATGATGTTACGAAAGCTGTCTATGCTACCGCGGGTGAGCGTAGTGATGCGACATTAGCATTAATCGCAATGAAAAATTGTGATGGACGCGAAAAAATTGATCCAAAACAAATCATTAGAGAGGGATTTGCACGAACAAACCGTATTTCAACATTTATTAATTTATTTATAGGCCAAAGTGTATCACGTAACACAATTGTAAATAGTGTTTTTAGTTTATTAGAACAAAAAGGATTTTTGAAGCGTGGTTGGAATAAGATAAATTTACCTTGTACATATGTTAATTTATCAATTGAACGAATATCGAAATTTGATTTCTTACCCATTTTTTCAAAAATAAAAGGAAAAGAAATTTTATATAAATTATATGGGAATACAGAGTGGCAAACGATTGATTACGTATTATTAAATATAAATAAACATAATGCATTTTTACCACAACCATCAAAGAGAAATGATATGGGGGCTCTTTTTAAACAATATGTTTTCGAAACATTAATGGAAATCGTACAATATGCAAAAGAACAAAATGAACAAGTTTACTTCATTGTAGATGCGAATTTGAGAAAATATTGGATAAAAGAGTTACAAAATAAAGAAATTAATACAGATATTTTACCTGATATTGTTCCTGAGGTGTTAAAGGTTCCAAACTTAAATCTTATTAGAATAAATACAGGTTTTGATGTACCAAGCTACGGGGCAATAGAACGTGATGATGCTCTAGATAGCATTGGCTTATATGCAGATCAAAAAGGGATGTATTATAGCACTGGTGAATATTCACTTAATTGTAGTGAAATTTTTCAGCGATATATACTTGAAATTCTACCATTAGGTGTAAAACCTGTAGAAAGGGATTATATCGCTAAAATGATACATTACATGTGCTGTAATTCTAGTATGCTTTCGAAAAAGAATATACATATGATATATTCCGTACATATGGAAAAAATAATAAAGAGCTATATTACTGACATAGATGCAAGAGAGTTTAAAGAGTTTGATGATGAATTGGATGTAGATGTAGTAAAAGTAGAAAAAAAAGATACAATTATTCTACTTTAAATACTAGTAAACAAATCCTGCTCGTTATATCGATCAGGATTTGTCATTTTTTTATGTAAATAAGGATATCTTTTGTCAAGTATCTTTTCGTTTACATATTTACTTTATGTGCAGACAGGATTAATATGTTTTTTAGAAATACAAAAACTATATCATATGGAAAAACGATTTTTATTAATTGAAAAAATTTGAAAGGAATGGGGAATTGTGAAGAAATTAGATGTGCTCTTAATGCTACTGAGCGGCCTCTTTCCAATTGCAGGACTTACAAAGCAAATCCCTCTAGAACAATCTCTATTTATTGGAGGGCTTTTATTTTTTACTAGTTTCGGTAGTTATTTTGCTAAAAAGATGTATTCACGTATATGCAGCTGGATAGCGTATGCGCCATTTATAACATTACTGTTAGTTATTTGGCATCAGGATATTTCAACAAGCTCAATCATAGCAAATGCGAAAATTGCTGCATGTGTCGCGTTAATTCCATGTTTATTCCGTTTTCGTACATATGGACTTACTTTGGGCTTATTCTCATTATGGGCCGCTTTACTATGGGATATAAAAGAGGTACAGTCGTTAGTCATACTTGAACGCATGACGAGTTTAATGACAAGCCATTATGTATATATATTACTATTAATTGGAGGGCTTGTATTAGGAGGATTACTTGCGATGTTCATTCACCGCAAAGAGAAAGATAATAATAAAGAAAATATAAATCTACTTGGACCAAAAAAGAAACGCAAAAGATTATCAATTAAGATTCGTCTTCCAAGATTGCCGAAATTAAAGATGAAACTATTTAAGTTTGGTGGGAAAGAATCTAAAAGTAAAATGCCAGAAAAGATCCATGAGTATAAGTACGAAGAACCAGTTGCAACATATGAAATGACTGAGCAAATAGATTCATACAAAGAAAATGCAGTTCAAGGTCAAACAAGGATGGAACGCCGAAGAAATAGGTATAATGCATAATGAAGTTTAATAACCCCGTAATGATTTATCTTAATATTGATAAATCATTACGGTTTTTTATGTAATTAAATAAAGATTGCTAATGAGGGAGGAATAGCATATTTTATAGGTGGGAACTTAAATAAAATAAGGAGAGGATAAAATGCTTATCATTACATATATATCTGCTTGTATATTATTCTTAGTTAGCTTGTTACATGTATATTGGGCTTTCGGAGGTAATTGGGGGACAAATAGTGTTATTCCAACTAAATCAGGGGAAAAGGCGTTTACACCTCGTGCCGGAATGACATTGTTCATTGCATTATTATTAAGTATGGCAGCAATAATTTTGTTGCAACAAGCAAAAATTGTTCATTTTGCAGTTCCTAATGTTATTATTCAAGTCGGTTCCTGGATTTGTATGATCGTCTTTTCTATTAGAGTAATTGGTGAGTTTAATTATTTTGGTATCTTTAAACGACAAAAAGATACGCACTTTGCTAGAATGGATACCGGTTTATATATTCCACTTTGTGCATTGTTATCTTTATCTTTCTTATTAACAATAATTTTGTGAGTAAATAATAGTAGTTTCTTTTCTCAAAATACATGTAAACGTGAGAAATCTAAGAGTAAATAAAAAGGATGTAAGCGCCTTCTTGTCGAAATGTAAATTATTATGAAAGGCGGTGACACTATGAAGTATGTAAAAGTTAGTATGAATGGTGGAAGTGAACACAAATTCTCAATGACTTTAGATCGGTTTGAAGAACTTATTACTACAGAGAATGGGATATTAGAAAATAAATTAGTATGTATTGAAAATGTAATGATTAATCCTACTAATATATCTTCTGTAGTTGAAAAAATTGGTGTACCGGCTAAGTTTATGGAAGCTTAAAATGTTAGATAAAAAACATCCATTGGGGATGTTTTTTAATTTATAAATATGATAATCGTACAGTAAATATTTGAGTAAATTTTATAGCAATGACTATGCATATATTAAGTACCTGAACATGGTGCATAATATATGCACGAAATAATAAGTACAAGCATATATTATGTAGTAGGACAAGATCTTCGTGTCCTATTTAATACTCAGAAAAAACCTCTAATCACATAAGAGCATCCAATTGCAGGGTGCTCTTATTTTTTATGAAAATTTACTACGAGCCTTATTTTATAGTAGGATGCAATAATAAAGGGCTATTTTGAAATAGTGTTCTTTAGCCTTTAATTTTAAATTTATCTTTAATGTTAATAAATATTAAAAATAATATGATAGCAGAAATTAAGTTAGATAAGTAGAAATCTTGATGAAACAGTAGTTCGAAGATGACATAGAAAGTAACTAATAAGGCGATAGCAGGTAGTATGCAAATAAATATAAATCTCCAATTTTTTAAGTAATGTTTATAATTTGTAAGTACTCTATCCATAAATATAGCTCCTATATTTTTGTTTTTATATAATTATACATTTAGATACAAGGATTTTCAAAGTAAAAATATTTAGCAATTCAAAAATATAAGGAGAGCTTTTGTTGAAAATCCAGATTGTTGTAGCAATCCGGATTTGACTTTAAAGAACTATACTAAAATGATACACTATAATCTACGTTATTTTTGAAATGAATAGAGGGATTTGTGTGATAGATAAAATTAAAAATGCTGTAGAGGATATGTACGAAGATGAGGCTAAAGATTTACTTCAAAGCATTCTCATACAGTTGAATTTATTAGAAGAAAACTATAGTGAAGATACAATTAAAAATTTGATGGATATTCCAAAACAATTAACGAGTAATCCTACTTATAAAAGGAATGTAAAAGAAAGTACGCACGTACATATTGCCTTTGATGATTCAACGGCTGGTTGCTTAAAATATATGTTAAATCAAGAAGAATTATATGAAGAGAGTATTGTTACTTTTTCTGAATTCTTTTCAATTGGACCAATATATAAGTTGCATACGAATGAGGGGCAACTAGCAAGACAGAAGTGGTTAATAAATAACTTAACTGCTTATGATAGTTATTTTGAAGAAGAATATTTGCTAAGATTTATAGAAACTTTAGAAGATCTACATTCAATTCCTACTGAAACGCCTATTACAATTTGGAAAGCCGATAATGCGCATGAACATGTAGGCTTAAGTTTTGTAATGACACAATTAAAGCATAAGAAAAACATTCGAGTTATTAATACGTCTGAAGCAAGTAGAGAAATATTAAAACAAGAATATGATATTCGTGGAACGGGAGAATTACCACCTGAAAGTTTAGCTCTATTCCAAAAAAGTTTTGCAAAGTTACCTTATTTAACTGAAGAGAAGCGCATGAATTTTGAACATGAGTGGGATAGATTATCGAAAAGCATAGAATGTTTAAGAGTGTGGGAAGAAAATGAAGTGCATTCTGTACAAGAAGATTATTTTGATCAATTTATAATTGAATGTGCGAAAAGTGTGGGTGCTGATCGAGAGTTCCTCAAAGCTCCTAGAGTAATTGGTGAAGCACTTGGTCTTGTTGAACAATTGGTTGGAGATACTTTCTTAGAATATCGCTTGAAACAATTAATTAAACAAGAAGTATTTGAATTTGAAGGTTCGTTAGATGAAATGCGTTTTTATAGTGTGAAGTTAAGGAAATAATAAACAAATTCTATTTTTGAAAAGCTCGTATTTTTAATAATACGAGCTTTTTAAGTTGAATTTGGGCTATACATAAGCTTCCCAGAGAGGGCATATCACATATGAATGTTAAAGGTAATGAATGAAAAGAAGGTGATTTATTAATATGTATAACCAACAAAATTATCCATATGATCAAGCGATGTATTATTATCCACAAAACTACGGGTATGAACCTACAAATGAAGTGAGAGATATTGAACAAGAAGACTATAGACCAGATGATGCGGAAGATGCTCCAACGTCACCACCGCCGTCGCAAGCTCCGTCGTTACCGTCTACGTTTGCGTCTCCAGCTCAAGCAGGCAATATGAAATCATGGATGTGTAACTGTCTAGGAAGATGGGGCTATTTACGTTTACATCGTCCTGGTCCTTTTGGAAGAGATTTATGGTTCTTTCCAACTGAAGTGAGAAGAAATGGGGTATCGGGTTACACTTGGCAAGGTGGTCGTCGTCGTAAAGTAAGTTATCGCTATCAACAAATTAGTAATTTTATGTGCTTCGCATAAAGAGAAGTGGGTGAGTGAAACAATTTTACTCTCTCACTTTTTTATTTTTCAATATACGAAGTAAGATTTTGGTTAAAAATTTACAATTTTCACGTTTTTATTAGAGTATAATGCATATGTTGGGTTGGTTTTCAAAAACAAATGAGAGTGAGGGAATACAATGTCAATGAAAAATAAAGTTGGACTAAAAATAGAGGATGGCATTAATTTAGCTTCAGCTCAATTTAAGGAAGATGCGTATGAAATTTATAAAGAATCTAGAAAAATGCAACCTATCTTATTTGTGAATAAAACTGAACTAGGTGCGGAATGGCTTATCACAAGATATGAAGATGCCTTGCCGCTTTTAAAAGACAGTCGCTTAAAAAAAGATCCAGCCAATGTATTTTCTCAAGGTGCATTGAATGTGTTTCTTACCGTTGACAATAGTGATCATTTAACTACTCATATGTTAAATTCAGATCCACCTAACCATAATCGTTTACGATCACTCGTACAAAAAGCTTTTACACCGAAGATGATCACGCAATTGGAAGGAAGAATACAGCATATTGCAGATGATTTGTTAAATGAAGTCGAGCGAAAGAATTCATTAAATCTTGTTGATGATTATTCATTCCCTTTACCGATCATTGTAATAAGTGAAATGCTCGGTATTCCAAAAGAAGATCAAGCGAAATTTAGAATTTGGTCTCATGCTGTCATTGCTTACCCAGAAACACCAGAAGAAATAAAAGAAACTGAAAAGCAACTATCTGAGTTTATTACATACCTTCAATATTTAGTTGATATTAAACGAAAAGAGCCAAAAGAAGATTTGGTGAGTGCTTTAATACTTGCAGAGAGTGAAGGACATAAACTTAGCGCTCGGGAACTATATTCAATGATAATGCTACTAATTGTGGCGGGGCACGAGACAACGGTAAATTTAATAACAAATACGGTATTAGCGCTTCTCGAAAATCCAAATCAATTACAGTTATTAAAAGAAAATCCAAAATTAATTGATGCCGCTATTGAAGAAGGATTACGATATTATTCTCCAGTTGAGGTTACAACTTCAAGATGGGCAGATGAACCTTTTCAAATTCATGATCGAACAATTGAAAAAGGAGATATGGTTGTCATTGCCTTAGCTTCTGCAAACCGTGATGAAACTGTATTTGAAAACCCAGAAGTATTCGATATTACTCGGGAAAATAATCGCCATATTGCCTTTGGTCATGGTAGCCATTTCTGCTTAGGTGCTCCACTTGCGAGGTTAGAAGCAAAGATTGCTATTATTACTTTGTTTAATCGAATGCCTGAACTACAAATAAAAGGCGATCGTGAAGAAATTAAATGGCAAGGTAACTATTTAATGCGTTCTTTAGAGGAATTGCCTTTAACTTTCTAGAATAGTTAAAAGGAGACATGCATACATCGAAAATAATTTACATAGAGTATGTATGTGTTATTTAAATTCGAAACGGAAGGGTGAAAACATCCCAATGATCAACTAATTCTATTTGTAAGAGATCTTCGTTAAAAAACGAAATATTCTTCTGAATAGGGTTAGTCTGTACATTTATAGAAAAGGGATGTATTTCGCTCTGCGAATATATAGTCTTTTTATATGATTTGTGCTGCCTCCTGTTCAGAACATGAAATAGGAGGCTTTTTTATGTCGACAAATGTAGTAACGAAACAAAACAATGGGGTATCACAAGTATTAAAAAATCGGTTTGTACAAGGGATTTTAGCATCAGCATTATTTTTACAAATAGGAATATGGGTTCGAAACTTTGCGGTATTACTATATGTAATGGAAATGACAAAAGGTGATGCTTTTGCTATTTCGATGATTTCAGTTGCTGAATTCGCTCCAATTTTTATTTTTTCATTTATTGGCGGTACTTTTGCTGATAGGTGGAAGCCAAAGAAGACAATGATATGGTGTGAAACGTTAAGTGCCATTTCAGTATTCGCTGTATTAATTACGCTTATGTTTGGAACGTGGAAAATTGTGTTTTTTGTGACACTCATCTCTGCAATCCTTTCACAGTTTTCACAACCATCTGGCATGAAGTTGTTTAAACAACATTTATCAACGGAACAAATCCAATTAGCAATGTCCATATATCAAACGATATTTGCAATATTTATGGTATTAGGACCAATCCTAGGGACATTTATCTTTCATAGTTTTGGAATTTATATTTCAATCATCATAACAGGTATCTCTTTTTTACTTGCGGCAGTTGTATTGTTATTTCTTCCGAAAGATCTTGAAAACGACGTAGAAAACAAAGATATCACTCTGCTGCAGGAGATGAAGGATGGTATTAAGTATGTCAAAAAGAAAAAAGCATTAACTTTGCTAGGGCTTTGTTTTATGGCTGCAGGACTAGGTATAGGATTAATTCAGCCATTAGGTATATTTATTGTGACTGAGCAGTTAGGATTATCAAAAGAGAGTTTACAGTGGCTACTAACAGTAAATGGTGCGGGAATGATTGTTGGCGGAGCATTAGCAATGGTATTTGCGAAAAACGTTGCTCCGCAAAAGATGTTAATTATCGGTATGCTTGGTCAAGCAATTGGTATTGGCATTATAGGATATTCTACAAATTTATGGGTGACACTTACAGCTCAGCTTTTTAGTGGCTTAGCTCTTCCTTGTATCCAAATTGGTATTAATACGCTTATTATTCAAAATAGCGATACTGATTTTATAGGTCGTGTAAATGGTATTTTAAGTCCGCTATTTACCGGATCAATGGTAGTAACGATGAGTATAGCTGGCTCATTAAAAGAGATGTTTTCATTAAGTATGATGTATGAAGGGACGGCTTTACTTTTTATAATTGGATTATTGTTTATTTTACCTATATACAATTTAAAGCCAGTAATAGCGGTAGAAAGTGAACTAAGTGGTAAAGGAAGTGCCGTACAAAATGAATCCTAATCCAAATATTAAATACCCTATTGAAGGAAATCAAAACGTTCAATTTATAAAAAATACAATAACAAAACCTAATATACTTGTTGGTGATTATTCTTATTATGATGCGAAAGATGGAGAAACATTTGAAGATCGAGTATTACATCATTATGAATTTCTTGGGGATCTCCTAACTATTGGAAAGTTTTGTTGTATTGCATCTGGAGTTAACTTTATTATGAATGGAGCGAATCATCGGATGGATGGATTTTCGGCATATCCATTTAATATCTTTGGAAATGGGTGGGAGAAGTATACACCTAGTTTGTCTGATTTACCTTACAAAGGCGATACAGTTATAGGAAATGACGTTTGGATTGGTATGGACACAACTATTATGCCCGGAATAAAAATAGGGGATGGTGCAATCATTGCAGCTAAATCTGTTGTGACTAGAGACGTCGCACCATATACAATTGTTGGTGGAAATCCTGCAAATAAAATAAAAGAGAGATTTTCAAATAAAATAATAGAAGAATTATTGCAAATTCAATGGTGGCATTTTGACATTGAAAAAATAACTGAAAATATAGATGTGATTGTACAAGGAGATATTGAACCATTAAGAAAGCTAAAAAGGGAATAAAAAATGCATGACAAAGAGTATCATACCTCCGAATTTTGTTAATGATAATAGAACAAGGAGGTGTGATACTATGGCACAAGACGTTTTATGTGAAGTAAACAACTGTAAATTTTGGGCGAACGGTAATAAATGTAGTGCAGAGGCAATTTACGTAGTAAGTCATAAAGGTAAACATGCATCTACAACGGAAGAAACAGATTGTAAAACTTTCGATCCAGAAGTGTAAATTTTTGAAGGGTAGCCAAATCGTGGTTGCCCTTTTATTAATTATAGTATTGATAATAAATATCATTTTCATTCATTGTTTTTAACTTTTCTTGTTATTTTTTCATATTTTTTTCATAAGTGATGTAATCCAACTCAATTCATGTTCAATTCGTGATTTACTAAATTCAATGACTTCAGTAATAAAAGATGAGGTAACATCTAGAGACTGAATAGCAGTAAGCTGATTATGTAGTACGTTTTGACGTACAGTCAAAATCTCTTTTCTAGCCTCATAGTCAAGTTTTTCAAATAGAGCGATACGAACAAGAAATTCTGCATTGTTTGTCGCAAGTTTTTCGGGAAACTCTCGTAACATTTCAGAAAAAATTTCTTCTCCTGTTTCTGTTATATCGTACATATTTCGGTTTGGTTTTCCGACTTGTTTATGTATTTTTTTCGTTATAGCACCCATATTTTCAAAACGCCGAAGGGCAGGGTAAAGCATGTTGTGATTTAATTCGAAATTCTCACCTAAACGATTTTGAACATTTTTTTTAATTTCATATCCATGTTTTGGTCCTGTCGTTAATTCTGCTAGCAGTAAAATGTCAACGTACATAAAAATCCCCCTTATATATTTCTCAAGTTCTCTAATGAAAAATCCCCTTTAGTATATGTTAAAATAACATATGTTAGTTTATACAACTTTGAACTGCCGACCTATCACTTTTATTGTAAAAGAAAAGGGAGGAAAGAACTATGGCTTCACCTGAAAATGTTATTTTAGTTCATGAAATTTCAAAGCTGAAAACAAAAGAAGAATTATGGAATCCGTATGAATGGTATCGTTTGATGAGGGATAATAACCCGGTTCATTATGATGAAGAGCAGGATGTATGGAATGTTTTTTTATACGATGATGTAAATCGTGTTTTATCAGATTATCGCTTATTTTCAAGTAGAAGGGAGCGCAGACAATTCTCAATCCCTCCTTTAGAAACTAGAATAAATATAAACTCTACAGATCCACCAGAACATCGCAATGTACGCTCCATTGTTTCTAAGGCATTTACTCCAAGAAGTTTAGAACAGTGGAAACCTCGAATACAGGCTATCGCAGATGAACTTGTACAACATATCGAAAAATGTAGTGAAGTTAATATCGTTGAACAATTTGCTGCACCTTTACCTGTTACCGTTATTTCTGATTTATTAGGAGTCCCAACAACAGATCGTAAAAAAATTAAAGAATGGTCTGATATTTTATTTATGCCGTATAGTAAAGAAAAGTTTAATGATCTGGATGCCGAGAAAGGGATAGCATTACATGAATTCAAAGCATATCTTCTACCGATCGTTCAGGAAAAGAGATATCATTTAACCGATGATATCATTTCCGATTTAATTCGAGCTGAATACGAGGGCGAAAGATTAACAGATGAAGAAATTGTAACCTTTTCATTAGGTTTATTAGCGGCTGGGAATGAAACCACTACAAATTTAATTATTAATAGCTTTTATTGCTTTTTAGTAGATTCACCTGGAATTTATGAAGAGTTAAGAAAAGAGCCTAACTTAATTTCAAAAGCGATTGAGGAAGTATTACGCTATCGCTTTCCTGTTACATTGGCCCGGAGGATTACAGAGGATACAAATATATTTGGTCCTTTCATGAAAAAGGATCAGATGATTGTTGCGTGGGTTAGTGCAGCGAATTTAGATGAGAAAAAATTTTCACAAGCCTCTCAATTTAATGTACATCGAACAGGAAATGAAAAGCATTTAACTTTTGGGAAAGGTCCTCACTTTTGCTTAGGAGCACCACTTGCACGTTTAGAAGCTGAGATTGCATTAACTACCTTTATAAATGCTTTTGAAAAAATAGAGCTATCTCCATCTTTCTGTTTAGAAAAATGTATATTGGAAAATGAACAAACATTAAAATACTTACCTATTCGATTGAAAGTCAAATAAAAATCTTAACAAGGTGCATACATTTGCATCTTGTTTTTTGTTTCTCAATTGTGAGTTTTAGATAATTACCTTAATATGGAATTGTATGAAACGTAGAGGAGGATTCTTATGTTGACTTGTAATGGAAGTAAATCATTTCAAAAGTTTATTAAAGGTGTTACAGATCTTATGGAAAACGGTTTATTTGAAGAAGAAATAGTGTGTGGCATTGAAAAGTTACTAGAAGAACTTTTAGAAAAGAAAACATGGCTTCCGTTAGATAAACAGAAGGCGAATTTGACTCAATATGCACGACATTTATTGTATGAAGATCCGCTCAAACGTTTTGAAGTACTAGCTCTCGTATGGAAAAATGGACAATCTACCCCTTTACATGATCATGATGGCACATGGGGGGTAGAAGGCGTTTTTTCAGGAAGGATTATGGTGCAGAACTTTATACAAACGAAACAACTTGGTAATTCACTTGTTTATTTAACACATACAGGAAATCTTTATTTGGGAGAAGGAGAAACTGATAAAGTAATTCCGCCAGCAGATTGTCATATTCTTGAAATCAGCAAAAATGAAAGCGTTATTACGATTCATGTCTATGGAAAACAGTTAGAAAAGTTTAAAGTATATATCCCAACTGAAGAAAAAAATGTGTACATGTGTGAGACAAAATACATTAGTTACAATTCATAGTTTAAAATCCAAAGCTTTTTAAAAAGAAAAGCTTTGGATTTTATTTTTAATTATTTCTTGACCTGAAACGCTTTTCATAAATTATAAATAAGAAGTACCTCACGAGGATTGTATGAAAACGATACCTAATAATTAATTGGAACTCGTGTATTTATAGAAAGTGGTGAAGAAATAATGAAATTAATCGCAATTGATTTAGATGGAACTCTTCTTTCGGGGAATAAAATGATAAGTAAAGAAAATGCAGAAGCAATTCGAACATGTCAAGAAGCTGGCCATGTCGTAGCAATTTGTACAGGACGTTCTATTGTTGACATTGAGCGATTATTGTTAGAAGTTGATTTAGAGTGTCCAATCATTGCGGAAAATGGCGCGCTTATATATAAAGATAAGAAAATGATGAAGAGATATCCAATTCAAAATATGCAGGCACTTGAAATTGTAGAATATCTTGAAGAGAATGGTTTATATTATCAGCTCTATACTGATAAAGGTGTGTATGTCCCGGATTATGGAGTAGAGAGTGTACGTAATGAAATTGAGTATGTGAAGAATTCAAAAGAAAATTTCGACTTGAAAGAGTTAGAAACAATCGCAGCATTATATCTTGAGCATACAGCGTTTCATAGTGCGGAAAGTTGTAAACCAATTGTAGAAACAGATATACATGTGCATAAACTATTACCATTTTCTTATGATATTGAGAAATTAAAAAAACTAAAAGAAACATTTCTTCATAATACAGATTTAGCAATTACATCTTCATATTGGCACAATTTAGAGATTAATCATCGAGATGCTCAAAAAGGGAATGGATTATATACTTTAGCAGAACATCTTAATATTCCGGTTGAAAACACTGTAGCGATAGGTGATGGGCTAAACGATGTTTCAATGATGGAAAAAGCGAACATATCAATTGCAATGGGGAATGCAGTTGAAGAAATAAAAGCAATGTGTAAACACGAAACGTTATCAAATGAAGAACATGGTGTGGCACATGCTTTATATAAATATGTAATGTAATTAAAAAAAGAAAAAAGAATCCAAATGGATTCTTTTTTCTTTTTTATTAGGGGTAAGGTATTCTATGAGATTCATAGAAGCCTTATTACATTTCATTATATAGAATATATTGGAATAAATGTTTATATTTTTCATAAAAATTGTGAATATTTTATGAACTTTATACTTATTGCATGTTTATACCGCTATTAGTGAGGCGTATGACTCTCAAGTGAAAATTCAGTGAATGTAAGGAGGAATTCAAGTTACCTAGACAATAAATGAGGAATGAGCGAAATATATACTAATTAAAGGTGTATTCAGTATGTATATTCTTTTCTTATTTTAATTGAAAAATAAAATTTATTTGAATAATTATTCTACAGCTATATACCTACACTAGCTTTCTTCGTATAATGGAGAAGTATGAATTTTAGATTTGTATTAATTTTACATATTGAGGTGAAAAAGGAATGAATTCGCGGCTAATGGAACTTATTGATGTGAGTACAATAGAAACCATGGCAGAACAATTTTATAAATTAACTAACATATCACATCAACTTCTTGATGCTGAAAAAGAGTGTGTTTTTTCATTCGGAATGAATGAGATAAAAAAGAGTAAACTTCCAAAGATTGAAATCCCCATTTTCTTATACAATCAACATTTAGGTTCTTTTGTTGTATGGTCCAAAAAAAGTGAAATTTTCAGTTGTCAAAAATACTTTGAAATGCTCTCAAGTTTAATTTTAGATGGCGCAATAAAAGTATTTCAAAGTAAAAATACAACGTTGCTTTCTCGAAAAGAGGAGGAACTACATACGATTTTACAAAACATGCCTGTTATGGTCGATGCGCTTGATTATAATGGAGATTTTGTTTTGTGGAACCGAGAATGTGAAATTGTAACAGGTTATACCGCTGAAGAAATAATTGGAAATCCAAATGCACTGCAATTATTGTATCCTGATCATAGTTATCGGCAGCAAATACAAAAGAAATTTTTAACTTGTGGAAAGAATTTCAGAGATTGGGAAATGCACTTAACGTGTAAAAATGGTGAAATCAAAACAATAATGTGGTCGAATATATCAGAACAGTTTCCTGTAACAGGATATAGTTATTGGGCTGTTGGTGTAGATATTACGCATTTAAAAGCGATAGAAGAGCAGTTAAAACAACAAACATCTGAACTGGAATTAATTTTTAAAGCTTTACCAGATTTATGTTTCTTAACAGAAGATGATGGCACGATTATTGATTACAAGGCAGGATCTCCTACGAAGTTTTACGTACCCGCAGAAGCTTTTATGGGAAAAAAGTTTTACGAAGTATTACCATCTTCAGTAGCGCAGCAGTTTCAGGAAGCCATTAATCAAGTGAAGGAAAAAGGAACGAATGTAATTGTAGAATATCCACTCACACTTAATGGAAGTATTGATTTCTTTGAAGCTAGGTGCTTACCATTATTACGTGATAAAATTATGATTATTGTACGCGACATTACAGAGCGAAAAAAGACAGAAGAATTGTTAAACAAATCAGATACGCTTGCAGCAATTGGTCAATTAGCAGCTGGTGTAGCTCATGAAGTGAGAAATCCTTTAACTGTAATTAAAGGTTTTATACAGTTATTCCAAATTAATAAAGAAGATCAAGAAAAATATTTTGATCTTATGCTTTCTGAAATTGAAAGGATAGAAGCGATCCTGCAAGAATTTCTGTCAATTGCTAAAACAGATGAGATAAATACAGAAAAGAAAAATATTTATCAAATTTTTAAAAATGTCGTATCGTTAATGAATACAAAAGCAATTATGACAAATATTCAAGTTGAACTATTTACGGATGACAAAGATATAATTATTGAATGCTCAGAAAATCAATTGAAACAAGTATTTATTAATATTTTGCAAAATTCAATCGAAGCTATGCCAAATGGTGGGGAAATTTCAATTCACATAAAAGAAATAAATGATGATGGTGTCATCATTCATGTAATAGATGAAGGAATAGGCATACCTGAAGAAAGAATTAAGAGATTAGGTGAACCTTTTTATAGTACGAAAGAAAAAGGGACTGGTATTGGATTAATGTTAAGTTATAAAATTATTGAAAGTCATCAAGGGACAATTAGTATCATGAGCGAGGTTGGTGTCGGGACAACGGTAACTATTTACTTACCGAAAGTACAAAGTAAACAACCTCTGTCGAATTGTGACGATAAATGTATAGCAGTACGCACTAGTAGTAATTCTTAAATCACTTAATACCCAATAACAAAGCGATTAGTGAAAGCTAAGCTTTTTGTTATTGGGTATTTTTATATTAAATTTAGTAACCTTTACTTTTTCTTTACCTTTGTTTTAATTTCTATTAAGTTTTAAACATTATATTAATATTTGTACAAAGCAATGTATAGAAAATGTACATTACTTTTAATATAGAAATGTGATTATTATTTGGAATATTGTAAGGAGGAGATTATGACGAGGTGAAAAAGCAAGAGAAGAAAAGTGGTAGAGTATTACCTCTCCGGTTAAATATTTTATTCCTTTGTGTATTTTTATTATTTTCTGGCATTATTATTCAGTTAGGGAAAGTGCAAATTTTTGATGGAGAAACATATAAAAATGAAGTAGAGAAGAGAGAAAATGCAACCGTGGGCCTTTCTGTACCACGTGGGAAAATATTTGATCGTGAAGGAAATCCAGTAGTTGATAATAAGTCTTTACGTACGATTACATATACAAAGGTGAAAGGTGTAAAACAAGAAGAAATATTAAAATCAGCAAGACAACTTGCAGACATTATTGAAATGCCACAAGAAGATATTGATAAGTTAACTGAGACTGATAAGAAAGACTTTTGGATGCAATTAAATCCAGAACTTGCTCAAGACTTAGTATCCAAAAAAGAAATAGATAAGTTCCGAAATAAGGATATTACCGGAAAAGAGCTAGACAAAAAAATAGAAGATTTAAAAAGGAAGCGCGTTACAGATAAAAATCTTCAAGAACTAACAGCTAAAGATATAGAAGTGTTAGCTATTAAAAGTAAAATGACCTCAGGTTTTCAAATGGCACCTCAAATTATTAAAAAGGACGTTAGTGAACAGGAATATGCGGTGATTAGTGAAAATTTAGCGAACCTCCCAGGGGTAGATGCATCAGTTGATTGGGAGAGAATCTATGTAAATGATGGTCTATTCCGTTCTGTCCTTGGTAACGTTTCAAATGCTGATGAAGGATTGCCACGTGAAAGATTAGATTATTATTTAGTGCGTGATTATAGTCGAAATGATAGGGTCGGCAAAAGTTATATCGAACAGCAATACGAAGATGTACTTCATGGTACAAAAAAAGAAGTAAGAAGCATTGCTGATAAACAAGGAAATACTATTAGAACGGAAACTGTTACTGAAGGGAAAAGCGGTAAAAATTTAACTTTAACAATAGATATGGAATTGCAAAAAAAAGTAGAGGAGAGCATAGAAAAAATATTAAAACAATATAAAGGATCAGAATCAATGTTAGACCGTGCTTTCGTAGTGATGATGAATCCCAAAAATGGTCAAGTATTATCAATGGCTGGGAAAAAGCTTGTAGAAAAAGACGGGAAAATGGAAGTAGAAGATTACGCTTTAGGCACGCTGACTAGTTCTTATGAGCTTGGATCAACGGTTAAAGGTGCGACAGTGTTAACAGGGTTTGAAACAAATGCAATAACTCCTGGAACACATTTTTATGATGCACCTATGAAGTTTAAAGGAACTAAGGAGAAGAAGTCTTGGAAAAATTTTGGTGATATAGACGATCTAAGAGCGTTACAAGTATCTTCAAACGTTTATATGTTTAATATAGCATTAAAAATTGCTGGAGTGGATTATGTGAAAAATAGTTCACTAGATATTAAACAAGAATATTTTGATAAAATGAGGTATTATTTCAGGCAATTTGGATTAGGCGTACAAACTGGTATTGATTTACCAAATGAAACTGCAGGACAAATTGGAAGAAAAGATAATCAGCCTGGTTTCTTATTAGATTATTCTATTGGACAATATGATACGTATACACCACTTCAGCTTGCACAATATATTTCGACTATCGCAAATGGAGGGTATCGAATGAAACCACAAATTGTTCAAGAGATTAGAGAACAAACCGTTCAAAAAGATGAGGTTGGTAAAGTAGTACAATCAATAGAACCCGTTGTTTTAAATAGAATCGATATGAAACAAGAATATATTAATCAAGTAAAAGAAGGATTTAGAAAAGTATTTCAAGAAGGAGATGGAACGGGAGTAAGAGCGTTCCAAAAAGCACCATATAAACCAGCTGGTAAAACAGGGACCGCACAAACTGTATATGGTGGAGAAAATGAAATTGGGCGAAATGCGAAAGGCGATCGTAGAGAATGTTATAACTTAACATTGGCTGGATATGCGCCATATGATGATCCAGAAGTAGCATTTTCTGTTGTAGTACCGTGGGTTGAAAATGATAAATCGGGCATTAACTCCGATATTGGAAAAGAAGTTTTAGATGCTTATTTTGATTTGAAAAATAAGCGATTAACTGGTGAAGCGCCAAAAACAGATAACTCTAAAGAGAATTAAAATGGACGAAACGTCTCTAGCATTCATGTGAACTAGAGGCGTTTTTATCTGGGGATAGATTGGAAATGAGGTATATATGAAGCTGTTTATTCTAAAATATTGGAGGAACATATGTAGCTACATCTTAATTATAATAGGGGTTATTTTTATTAATAAGTCATTTTTATTTTGTATGGTAGAAGGAATTTCGATGCAACCTACTTTAAATGAAAAAGATTATATACTTGTTAATAAGGTAAACGTCTGTTTATCGTCTTTTCATTATGGGGATGTTGTCATCATAAAAAAAGAAGACGAGCCTATTTACTATGTGAAACGAATTATTGGATTATCGGGGGATAATATACAATTAAAAGAGGATGAGGTATATATTAACGGTAAAAAGCGTGATGAGTCGTATATACATTTAGATATGTTACAAGTATCCAATCGTTTTTCAAATTTTAGAGAAATAAAAGTTCCTACGCATAAATTATTTGTGTTAGGTGATAATCGTAATCATAGTAAAGATAGTAGGAATACACTTGGACTTATTGATGAGTCAAATATAATAGGTAAGGTAGAAATGGTATTTTATCCATTTGATCATATAAAATGGATAAAATAATTCTATTAACGATTCACATTTTATAAAATAAATCATATATTGATAGCATAGGACAAGCAGAAAAGCTTGTTCTAACCTCACAGAACACTCCTTATCACGGTTAGGCATCTACATAGGTAGATGCTTTTTTTATGTTGATGACTGAAAATTATTTATCAACATAATGTAACAAGCACTTTAGGACTATTAGGGGACGATTACATGTACAAATAACAGTATGTATGCTTAATTAAAACAGTGAAATGTAAGGAGTGAGGAATAAGTGCTAAATATTTTAGTGGTTAATTTTCCAGCAGAGGGACATGTAAACCCTACATTAAATTTAGTAAAAGCCTTTACTGAACGAGGGGACCACGTACATTATATTACAACGGCAAACTTTAAGGATAGAATTGAAGATTTAGGAGCTACTGTACATACTCATCCGGATCTATTAAAGGAGATTTCTATTGATGCTGAAACCTCATCTGGGTTAAATGCTTTCTTTCATGTGCATGTTCAAACTTCTTTATATATATTGGAAATTACGAAAAAATTATGTGAAAGTATAAATTTTGATTTCGTAATTTATGATATATTTGGCGCGGGAGAGTTAGTAAAGGAGTATTTACAAGTTCCAGGTGTAGTTTCCTCACCTATATTTTTAATTCCTTCAGAGTTTTTGAAGACATTACCTTTTCATCCAAATGCAGATATACCATTCCAACCAGAGGAGATCTCTGAAAAATTACTAAATCAGATGGAACATAAATTTGGAGTAAAACCAAAGAATAATCTTCAATTTATGAATAATAAGGGTGATGTTTGTTTCGTATACACAAGTCGTTATTTCCAACCTAATAGCGAATCGTTCGGAGAAAATAACATTTTTATTGGACCGAGCATTTCAAAGCGTAAAACAAATATAAAGTTTCCACTGGAATCACTTAAAGAGAAGAAAGTTATTTACATTTCAATGGGAACACTGCTTGAAGGACTCGAACCATTCTTTAATACTTGTATTGATACTTTTTCAGATTTTGATGGGATAGTTGTAATGGCAATTGGTGATAGAAATGATATTTCAAAAATAAAGCAAGCGCCAGATAATTTTATAATTGCTCCATACGTACCTCAATCAGAAATATTAAATGAAGCAGATGTTTTTATTACACATGGTGGTATGAATAGCGTACACGATGCCATTCATTATAATGTCCCATTTGTAATAATACCGCATGATAAAGATCAGCCTATGATAGCGCAAAGATTAACTGAGCTTGAAGCGGCACATAGACTATTGAAAGAACATGTTAATGTGCACACTTTAAAAGAGGCTGTAACAGATGTTCTTTCAAATGAAAAGTATAAAAATGGTATAAGAAAACTGAATGATAGCTTTATAGAATGTGGTGGTTCAAAAGAAGCAATTGCAGTTATTGAATCTCTTTTAAATAAATAATTGTAATAATATAAAAGCATAGAGGTTCTCACCTTTATGCTTTTATATTCCTATCCAGCAAATTGCACAGCAGTATTTGCATGTAAAAAAGCAGTATCAAAAACGGGAATAGTGAGATCATTTTGGGAGATGAGTAAAGGTATTTCAGTACAGCCTAATAATATACCTTCAGCGCCGTTTTGAATTAATGATTTTGTAATTTGTAATAACTTTTCTTTAGATGTTTCTGAAATGATCCCTCTACTTAATTCATCTAATATGACATGGTGGATAAAAGTTCTTTCCTCGTCATTTGGGATAATTGTCTCAATGTTATATTTCGCTAATCGTGATTTATAGAAATCTTGCTCCATCGTTTGTTTTGTTCCTAATAGTCCGATACGTTTTATATTCTGTTCTACCATTTCTTTAGCACTTACATCACCAATATGAAGAAGCGGGATAGATATTGCTTGTTCTACTTCCTCGGCAAATAGATGTACGGTATTTGAACACATTAATAAACATTCAGCCCCAGATTTTTCAACTTTCTTTGCAACTGTAACTAGTTCATTTTTCACTTCTTCATATTGATGGTTTTGTAATAAAGTAGTTACTTCACCAAAATCCATACTATATAAAACTAACTTTGCATTTTGATCGTATTGAGAGAGTGTAAGCGTATTAATATGTTTATAGTATAATGATGTAGATTCCCAACTTAATCCTCCAATCAAACCAATAACTTTCATAATGCATTCCTCCCGAAACGATTTTGAATTCATTATTTCGCAATTCCGATAAGAAAACAATGATTTAAATGTGCCATTTAACAAAAAATAAAAATAGTAAGAAAAGTGTTGAAATTTACACTTTTTAGTGCCATAATACGAATTACAAATTAATACTTATCCAGAGAGGTGGAGGGAACGGCCCTAAGAAACCTCAGCAACCCCTATGCAATTTTATAGGAAGGTGCTAATTCCGCAGAGGACACGTTGTGTTTTTTGAAAGATAAGAGGATTCTTGAACGTGAAAGAAAATGACCTCTTATATAAGAGGTCATTTTTTGTTGTATAGAAAGGGAGTGTAGATGCATAATTCATTTTTAAATTAAATATAGAGTAATAAAAGTTGACTAATATGAGAGGGGAATTGTAATGAACAAATTATCAACAAAGTTAGTAGTAGCAATCGGTATTGGAGCAGCATTATACGGGATATTAGGACTTTGGGGATTTTCTATTGCACCGAATACATTTATTAAACCAGCATTAGCTATATTAACTGTTTTTGGAGCATTATTTGGTCCAGTGGCAGGACTGTTAATCGGACTTATAGGTCATACAGTAACAGATACGATTGCTGGCTGGGGGATTTGGTGGGGCTGGGTTATTAGTTCAGGGATTATTGGTTTTTCGATGGGTCTTATTCAAAAAAGAGTTGGTTTTAGTGTGAAAAACGGGTCGTTTAACAAGGGGCATATTTCTTATTTAGCAATTACTGGGTTAGTTGGTATTGTCATTGCTATTATATTTGCTGGGGCATTCGATATTATTGTGATGGGAGAACCATTTGACAAAATTGTTATACAAGTATTAGGAGCAACAATTTCCGATGTTATCGTTTTCTTAGTAGTTGGATTGCCACTTACAATTGGCTTGGCAAAATCTAATAAGAAACATACACATTTAAAAATTGAAAAGTAGGGATGTTAACATGCAACCAATTATTTCGTTTGAACAATTTACCTTTCAATATGGGCATGCTGCGCAGCCTACTTTAAGTGATATTACCTTTCATATATACCCTGGAGAAAAGGTGCTAATTGCTGGACGAAGTGGTTCAGGAAAGTCGACATTAGCTCATTGTATCAATGGGCTAATCCCATTTTCTTATGAAGGGATTAGTACTGGTAACGTTTTAATTGCTGGAAAAGATCCGCGAAAAGGCAGCATTTTCGAGCAGAGTAAAAATGTGGGAACAATTTTGCAAGATCAAGATGCTCAATTTATTGGTCTGACAGTAGAAGAAGATGTAGCTTTTTATTTAGAAAATGAATGTGTAAATCAAGATGACATGAAAAAGATTGTTTCGGACTCATTAAGAAAGGTGAAGATGCATACGTTTCATAAACAAAGTCCACATGAATTATCAGGAGGTCAAAAGCAAACAGTTTCTCTTGCTGGTTTATTAACAACAAATGCGGATATATTATTGTTCGATGAACCGTTAGTGAACTTAGATCCACTAAGCGCCGTACATACGATAGAACTTATGAAAGATATACATGAGCAATATAATAAAACGATTGTTATTATCGAACATAGGATAGAAGAAATTTTAAAGCTGGATTTAGACAAAGTTATATTAATTGATGAAGGTAAAGTCATTGCAATAGGAACACCAAAAGAAATCTTAGCGTCAAATATATTGCCACGTATTGGCTTAAGAGAGCCTATTTACATCGAAGCATTAAAGAGATTACATTTTGATCGTAATAATGACGTAATATATCCAATGGAAAACCTTCAAAAAGAAAAGATAGGCAACGTTCTAAAAGAGTGGATGGAGGAGAAACAAGTCATATTAAAAGGTAATACTAAAAACAAGGAATTACTTAAAGTGGAGAATTTATCATTTTCATACCCTAATAAACAAAAAGTATTAGAAAATGTAAACCTTTCAATATATGAAGGAGAAATTGTGGCACTATTGGGACATAATGGAGCAGGGAAATCCACATTAGCTCATAGTCTTATAGGCATAAACAAAATAAAAAATGGGAAAATCTTGTTAGAAGGTGAAAATATTAGTTCTTGGTCTATTCGTAAACGTGGGAAAATCATATCTTACGTGATGCAAAATCCAAATCATATGATTACACAGCCTACTGTTTTTGAAGAAGTTTCATTTACATTAACATTACATAATTTTTCTAAGGAAGAAATTAAGAATAGAGTAGAAGGAACTTTAAAAATTTGTGGTTTATATCCATTTCGTAATTGGCCAATTCAAGCACTAAGCTATGGGCAAAAAAAGAGATTAACAATCGCATCTGTATTAACAACAAATCCTAAGCTTATCATATTAGATGAACCGACAGCGGGACAAGATTATTATCATTATAAACAATTTATGTCGTTTATTAATAACCTAGCTAAAAAGGGTATTTCATTTATTTTTATCACTCACGATATGAATCTCGCACTAGAATATGCAGACCGTGCAGTAGTTCTACATGAAGGGGAAATTATTGCGGATAATACAGTGTCTAATGTATTTGGTGATCAAGAAACGTTACAAATAGCTAACTTAAGAGAGAGTTCTTTAACCAAGCTTGTTAAATTTAGTGGGATTGCATGTCCGGAAAAATTTATGGAACTTTATTTAGATAGTAATAGGAGGGAGGAAGGTGCATAGTACATATTTTCATCGTATGGATGGGGTAGTGAAATTGTTTTTATTTATTTTTTGTATGACGCTTACTTTTTTGTTTTTTGATTTTCGGGTGTTGCTAATATTATTTATCATTGGGTGTATCGGACTCAGCATTGCTAAAATTCCATTTCATAAAATTTTAATTGTTTTTAGTGTCATATTTACATTTAGTTTATTAAACTCTGTCATGATTTTATTTATTACACCAACTCATGGATCTGAATTAACTGAATCATATACCTCGTTTTTACATATTGGATATGCAACGATTACATATGAAACATTATTTTATGCAGCTACACTTTCATTAAAGTATTTTACGTTATTACCATTTACACTTCTTTTTATATACACGACAGATCCAAGCGAATTTGTAAGTAGTTTAAGTAAACTTGGTATCCATTATAAGATTACATATGCAATAAATATTGCACTACGTTATATTCCTGACATCCAGTCTGAGTATAAAATTATTAAACACGCGCAAGAAGCGAGAGGAGTGGCTTTTGAAAAAGGAGAAGCAAGTTTATGGGTTCGTATGAAGAACCGTGTTTTAATTTTCTGGCCACTAATCATTCATTCTCTAGAAAGAATAGATACGGTTTCAAATGCAATGGATTTAAGAGGATTTGGAAAGAAGGATAAACGTACATGGTTTTATACAAGTAAGGCGAAACGTAAAGATTTCATCGCTTTATTTGCCGGTGTTTTCATATTCATTGTTGCGGTATATTTAAAATTAAACGTATTTCAAAACTTTTGGTATCCATTTTAAAGCACTCTTTAAACGAGTGCTTTTACTTATTTTTATGTAGACATGCTCAAAAAAGGGATATACACATAATGTATAATACGAACCAGTTAAAATGATCAACTACCTATTAGTTTTCAAACCAAAAGGAGGAGAAAATATGAGTTACGGTGGTTCTTGTGGTTTTGGTGGAGGTTTCGCTTTATTAGTTGTGTTATTCATTCTATTAATAATTGTAGGATGCAGCTGCTGGGGCGGAGGATACTAATTTTTAATTAGTCTTCACAAATGTAAACTAAAAAAACATTGAAGATACTTATGTATCGAAACAAATAAAAAAGGAGCAACTATGCCCCTTTTTTATTTGTTTAAATGCGTATTCTTACTATATTTCGGGAACGTAATCGTTAAAGTTGTTCCTTTACTAACGATACTTCGGATTTTTAAACTTCCATGCATCGTCTCAATAATCTTAACAGCAACCATCGTACCTAAACCAGTGCCTTTTGTTTTTGTACTAAAATACGGTTCACCGAATCGATTTATTTGCTCCTGTGACATTCCAACTCCGCTATCTTCAATTCGTATTTCAACTTTACTATTATTGATAGATGAGGAAATATTTAAGGTACCACCATTAGGCATTGCTTCAATACTGTTTTTTATTAAGTTTAAAAAACATTGTTGAAAGTGCTGTTTATTACCAACAATGGTTGCCTCAGAAAAATCCTGTGTAATATGTATCGTATTCATATTACATAATGGCAATATCATATTAATAACTCGATTTAACTCTTGTTTTACTGAAATTTGATCTAATTTTTCTGGAGCAGGTTTGGCAAACGTTAAGTAATCATCGATAATTTCTTGGGCACGATTTAACTCTTCAAGTATATGTTTAATATATTCGTCTCTTGATTCAGGAGTTAAATTTGGTGTTTTTAAAAGCTGTGTAAATCCTTTTACGACCGTTAAAGGATTCCTTACTTCGTGCGATATACTTGCAGCGAGTTGGCTAACAATCTCCATTTTTTCCATTTTAATTAATTTTGAGCGCATTAATACAGCATCTTTTATAACTTCATTTATATAAACAATAAATAACATTAAAGTAGTCGGTAATACCATGAAATAAATAATATATAAATTATTCACTTCAAAATCTGATAAAGTTAATACAATTACAGTTGTAAATATTGCTAGGAAAAAGGTTAAAAACATGGAAAAAGCTACTTTAAGTTTTCTATTATATGTATTAAATTTTGAAGATGCGAGTGCTGTAACGATGAACATTATTCCGTAAACAACGACTGTTAGCATGTTAAAACCATAAAATATAAATCTTGTAATTAATAAAATTGTAAACAATATGATACCGACAGGGAATCCACCATAAAGCGTACCTATTATGACCGGAATTTGTCTTAAATCATGAATACAACTTTCATCCATATAGATAGGGTATCGCATACATAAAATAAGCGGGATACTAGAACAAAGGGTAATCAGTAGTATTTTATATTTCTTTAAATAGTGCCGGCTATCATATATGAAATAAAAAACAAATATACTACATAAAATGTATAGAAGATTATTTAATACGTTTTGATTAATATAAACAAAGTCCATAATATTTGCCTCGTTATTCTGAATTTACTTAACATATGTATTATACATGATAACATATGTTAAAGTGAATAAACCTTGTTAATACAAGATTTGTTTGGCTTTTTGTTATAAAATGCAAACATTCTACAAGCGTTAGCTATCCAAAGATACTTTTACTAAAATTTTTTACTCCTTCTTCCTGCATGTTCGGTAAAACATGAGAATAAATCCTAAGAGTTAATGAATACACGGAGATTTCAAAGAGTTGTAGACAAGTTTTCCAATTGGGGTACAGCTGAAGAATTGTGTAAGGCAGTGAGGGATAAAAAAGAAATAATTCCAGTAAGGGTTTATTTGGGAAGTGGCTTTAAAACTGTTGTTGTCGAGTACATGCGGTAGTAAAAGAGAGATAGACATATTAAAAAAGTAGAAATTGATGTTAGTAGCAACAAACTTTTAATAGTGAAGGATGGAAATGTAACAGCAGTCAATCCACCAATGAGCGGATTTGGTGAGCAAGTCGCGGTTTGGATAAACGGTAAGGTTGATCGTGTAGATGTGAAGTGAAAATCGTAATAAAAAAGAGCTATGAGTGGAAAGGCTCATAGCTCTTTGTATAAGGATAATGGTTTTATAGGTAAATATTGTTATAAAACCCCAAAAAAATTCAATGTTAGTAAATTAATCGGTATATGATATGGATTTTATAGAAAGAGAGCAGCTAGTTGCTCGGCAGGTTCTGTAAGACAAAACAGTAGAGAATATTAACAGAATATAGAGGGTTATTCTAGTTGTTTGAACGTAGTTAAAGAAAGAATATCACTTACTATCAATGTTATTAAAAACTATCTGTGACTTTCATTTCTTTATTTTATTCACAAATAGTTCCAGTAGCTATTCCGGTTGGAGCGACACCTACTGGGACATTAGTGATAACAGTATTCGTAGCAATATCAATAACGGAAACAGTATTACTAGCTTGATTTGTAACATATGCTCGAGTGCCATCAGGTATGATGGTTACTTGATCAGGAGATAAACCAACAGAAATTGTATCAATCACAGTATTTGTCGCCACATTTATTACAGATACATTATTACTAACTTTATTTACAACGTAAATAAGATTTCCACCCGGTGTAATATCTATACCAACAGGTTCGGTACCTACGTTAATTGTATTAATAACTGCATTGGTAGTGGTGTTAATAACAGAAACAGTATTGCTGTTTTGATTCGTGACATACGCACGAGTGCCATCTAGTGTAAACACGATTATTCTAGGACGAATGCCAACAGGGATGGTAGCGATAACTGTGTTGGTAGCAGTATTAATGACAGAAATTGTGTTGCTTAATTCATTTGCAACATATGCAAAGGCTCCATTTGGGGAAGCAGTAATCCCTTGTGGAGCGATGCCAACAGGAATGGTATTACTAACTGTGTTTGTTGCCGCATTAATGACAGAAACTGTATTATTACCATGATTTCCAACATAAACAGTTGTGTTATTTGGAGAAACAGCTACACCTATTGGATTAGTTCCAACAGGAATGGTACCAATCACAGTATTCGTAGCAGTATCAATAACGGAAACGGTATTAGAAAAAATATTAGTAACATAGGCACGAGCTCCATTTGGTGAAACCGTTACTTCAAGTGGTGCATTACCTACAGTAATTGTATCAACTACTATATTTGTTCCGGTGTTAATTACAGATACTGTATCATTTGTAGGGTCATCTATGAGTCCTGCATTTGTAGCATATACTAGGAAATTACATGCAGGTCCGGTTGGCCCGGTTGGCCCGGTCGGTCCAGTAGGTCCCGGTGGACAATCACAATCTCCAGTAGGGCCCGGTGGTCCTTCAGGCCCTTGGATTCCTTGCACACCTTGAGGTCCAGTGGCTCCTGGTGGTCCTTCAGGCCCTTGAATTCCTGGCACACCCTGAAGTCCAGTGGCTCCTGGTGGTCCTTCAGGCCCTTGAATTCCTTGTACACCCTGAGGTCCAGTGGTCCCTTCCGGTCCTTCCAGTCCTTGAATCCCTTGGATTCCCTGAGGCCCAGTAGGTCCCGGTGGTCCAGGAATTCCCATTCCGGTCCCTGAACCAGTAGGCCCAGGTGGTCCTGGTGGTCCTTGAATCCCTTGTACACCTTGAGGTCCTTCCGGTCCTTCTGGTCCTTCAGGCCCCTGAATTCCTTCTACACCTTGAGGTCCTTGAGGCCCTTCAGGCCCTTCCGGTCCTTGAATCCCTGGCACACCTTGAGGGCCTTCCGGTCCTTCTGGTCCTTCAGGCCCCTGAATTCCTTGCACACCTTGAGAACCCTGAGCGCCTCTAGGTCCAGGAAATCCTCTAGGTCCAGTGGCTCCAGTCGGCCCCGGTGTTCCGATGTTGCTTAATAGCGAACTATTTAAGATTCCTTGTAAAATTAAGTTGAATGTTTGCTGTAATAAGGGGTCCGATATATTTGAACAATTTATAAGTGAAGACAAGCTTTGGAATAGAAATTGGAATAATGCTGAGATTTGAGTGAGAGATGCGGTAGGTAAAGAATTAATTAATTGATTTATAGTTCTTATAACTAAATTTCTATTTCGTGTATTTGGTTGTACTGCTATTAATAAATCATTTAATGCCTGTAATGCTGATTGGAGTATTTGTATAGTTGTTGGATTTGGTGTTGTGAAAAAAGAAAGGATGGCTTGATTTAATTGATTTATTATTTGCAATAATTCTTGTTGTTGAGCATTCGAGAAAAAAACAGGTGTACAGCAATTACTTTGATCACAAGGGGATATAGAAACAAAGCAGGGTTGCTGAAATTTATCACACGAATTTGATTTTCGATTATATCTCATAAATACCTCCTTTAAAAAATTAAATGTTAAGTAATTTTTGGTAAATTATTAGCAACTGAATTTGTAGGTATATGTTTAATTGAAATGTTTTTTCCTTCAAAGTATATGCCAATAAAATTGTGGTGTTCATATGGGGGATATAGCCAATACTTGGTTGCTAGGAGGAAATTGTAATCATAGGAAAGGAAATGAAGGTTACAAAGTTTATAGAAAAACGATTGTATTTTAAAAAAGCGTTATTGTAATAAAAGTTGAAGTTTATTAAAAAGAAGGAATGAAGGAAGATGTAAAAGATTTTGAAAGATCCATAAAAAAAGAATTCAATAAAATTCTGAATTCTTCTACACGTATTTTTATTTGTTAATCCATTTGGAAATAATAGGATAATGAAAGTCTTTTTCTTGTAGCACATATAAAATTCCTTTTATAGGTCCAAAAATTAACAAGAGAAACAGTATTAGATATAAAGGAGCTACCCGGAAAATAATCAAAGCGTTATTTGAAGCCAAGTCTAAATTAGACCAAAATAGCATTAAGATTCTTGTTATGAAAAGATTCCAAATTACCGTAATTATCCAAATGAATAGTTGGTAAAAAACAGCTTCAAGGATATTTTTCTGAATGTTTTGTGATTTGCATACAAAATAGAAAACCAAAGGTATATAAAAAATTGTGACACTAAAGAAAATAAGAATAAAAAAAGATAATAATGTAAGAAAATGCATAATTAATTTTATGTTCTTTTCTTGAGTTAGGATCATTAAGGTCCTCCTATATTTATGAGATTTGTTGTGCCTATTAAAATATGTACTGTTGGTAATTATAACATGAAAATGAATTGTAATAGAATAATGCATTAAAAAGAACAAGTAATAAATTAAACAAAAGCTTTATTTTGTTATAGATAAATAGGTGACTCAGCAATTGTGCTAGCCGAGTCACCTAGTACTATCGAACCAAATAATGTTCTTTTTCTATATGTAGTTATGTGGAGTTCTTAGAGGCTAGCCCAATAGACAATTAAGGGACAAATAGAATCATTTTAGAGAGTTTTACATTTTATTATGTTAATGCTACAACAGCAAGAGTTAAGCCCAACGTATTTAATGTATTAGAATATGGTCCTACATTAACAGTAAGAGTACTTGTTATACCTGGAGGTGTAGTGAAAATTGCGGGGGCTGATACAGAAGTGAATCCGGCTGTATATCCTAGAGAAGTACCTGATCCAATGATTGGATTATTATTCAGATACATAGTGATACCTGCCGAATTACCTCCTGGTTGAATGATAACTTGCACTTCATAGATTGCCAAATAGGTTCTTCCACCTTCAAGTAAAACAGTTGTTGGTGGTGTGAATGAGATTGCCGTGCCATTAGAATTTACCACGGTATCTAGTGGAATCGCAGAGTTTACAGAAACTATTGATGAGGTAGTTTGAACAACATTTAAACTGTTAGCCGTGGGAGATGGACAAGAACAAGGTTTGTGAATGTTAGAGTTGTTATCATTTTGATAATTCACAAATAATCAAGCTCCTTTACGTAAGATAATTTTTTATCCTATATAAAACGTAGCTTTTTTGTATCTAAGTTATTTTTAATAAGTTTTTAAAGATAAGTCGAATATTATTGGTCAGTCAACTCTTAAAAGTATTTGATACTCTGGGATTTAAAAGTGCATCTGATAAATATATATGAATGTTTTTTAAGGACATTACTGTAAGTTAGGAAACATAATAAAATTGTTATTTGGAACTGTCCATGAAAAAGAGCACCACCGAAAGTGCTCTTAGAAAATACATTTTATATTCTGTTTTGAGCTACGATTTTTATATTCTCTGGTGGAATGATATCTTGAATTTTTTCTTTTAAATCTACTTGGACCATTTCTTCAAGATGTTCAAGTGAAACTTCAAAGTTTATACATTCCGCAGTTGGGATGATTAATAAAGAATAATTTTCATTCCTTTTAACAACAAGATATTGCGATTGATCTGTTATTACTATACACCCTTGTTGAATGCCTAATTTACGATTGTCTTCAAAAGTCATAAATGTTTCTCCTTTTATATGTATTGCCGATAAATAGTTTACTACATAAATACATTGGTTCATATTGAGAAACCTTACATTAGTATTACAATTTCATATGGTTTCTGAATATCTTGTGGGCTAGTAATACGGAGAGTGTAAGAAGGTTCAATTGAATATTTAACAAAATCCTTATTTGAAAACAAGAGCCCTAGAGTTAGGGCTCTAGGGCTTCTTGTTTTGGTATTCTCACATGGTTTTTCAAAAAGAATAGAACATATTGAAGATAACATGTGAATGTTTCATAAATGTATCAAAAAAGTGAACAAAATTGCTATTGCAAAAGAAGCGGAAATGAAGTTTCTAATACATAAGTACGTGCAAGGTATTATTTCCATTGTATAAAATGCGTATGGGACACCTAATCTTTATTTTATTGGGGGAAAAGAATATGTTATGAACTTGGTTGAATGAAAAAATGAAAATTTTACTTTTAGAGTGAAACTAAACAAAAACGCTATTTGAATAAAAGAAGTTAGACAAGAATGAAGAATAGTCATTTCTTGAGCTGGGGAGGTTAACGGATATCCAAATTAAATAAGGGTGATTATGTGTTAAAAGGTAAAGTGATTAGTTTGTTTTTTGGAATTGTAATGGCAGTTTCATTTTTAAATCCGTTAGATATCAAAGCGGTTAATAGTAATGATCAAGAGCTTTATGATTCTTATAATACTTTATTAGCGCCATATGCAAGTCAAGTTATCAGAAGCAAGCTTGGACCAGATCATCAGTATAGTTTAACGGACACAAAAATTATAAAAATTGAACGTTTTCCAGAAGAAAGCTTTAATTTTATTGTTACAGTTCAATA
>NZ_JXIS01000104.1:0-37993 GCF_000836715.1 Bacillus sp. L_1B0_5
TCCTGAGAAGAATCCTCTTGTTTAGCACTTTGTTGCTTATCCTGAGAGGAATCTTTTTGCTCGTTATTTTTACCCTTATTATGTTTCATACTTCTAGTCTGTTCTTCGTTATCACCCTCTTGATTGTTAGAATGCTGCTCCCATTTATCTGTTTCGTTTGCTTCTGGTGTATTTGATTTTTTTTTCTTACGTAACCAATTCCAAATCATGTGTATGCCCTCTTTAATCTTGTAATATAGTGCTATTTTGTGGCTAATTTTGTATATTATTCATTTATTTGTGAAAAGAAGAAGGAGATTAGTTTGCACAGAAAAAAGTCTTTAGTAAGCAGTTCATACTATAACGGGGAGAGGGAGAGTCTGTGCAAATTGTAAAAAAAGAGAAATTTATTTTAAAAGAGTTTGCGTTTGAAAATGGCAGAGAAATTCCTGTTCAAATGGGATACGAGACATATGGTATGTTAAATAGAGAAAGGTCAAATGTGATTTTGGTTTGTCATTATTTTAGTGCAACAAGTCATGCGGCAGGAAAATATACAGTACATGATGAGGAGTCTGGTTGGTGGGATGGGCTCATCGGACCTGGAAAAGCAATTGATACAAATAAGTATTTTGTTATATGTACGGATAATCTTTGTAATGTGCAGGTGAGGAATCCATATGTGATTACAACAGGACCGAAATCAATTAACCCAGAAACTGGAGAAGAATATGCTATGGATTTTCCGGTTTTTACATTTCTTGATGTAGCTCGTATGCAATATGAGTTAATAAAAGGTATGGGAATTTCAAGGTTACACGCTGTAATCGGACCATCGGCGGGGGGAATGATTGCACAACAATGGGCGGTTCACTATCCACATATGGTAGAGCGGATGATTGGCGTTATTACGAACCCACAAAATCCAATTATTACGTCAGTAAACGTAGCACAAAATGCGATTGAGGCAATTCAACTGGATTCAAGTTGGAAAGATGGAAAATACGGAGAAGAGCAGCCGATAAAGGGGCTTCATTTAGCAAATAGAATGATGTTTATGAATGCGTTTGATGAGCATTTTTATGAAATGGCATTTCCTCGTAATAGTATCGAGATAGAACCTTATGAAAAGTTTTCTACATTAACATCATTTGAAAAAGAGATAAATACAGCGACATATAGAAGTATAGAGTTAGTAGATGCAAATTCATGGATGTATACTGCGAAGGCAGTTTTATTGCATGATATTGCACATGGGTTTTCTTCACTAGAAGAATCTCTTTCTAACATAGAAGCGAATGTACTTATGATTCCATGTAAACAAGATTTGCTTCAGCCGTCTCGTTATAATTATAAAATGGTAGATATTTTGCAAAAACAAGGGAAGTATGCGGAAGTGTATGAGATAGAAAGTATAAATGGGCATATGGCGGGAGCATTTGATATTCATTTATTTGAAAAGAAAGTTTATGAATTTTTAAATCGGAAAGTATCTAGTTTTGTGTAGAAGACGAATGATGGGGAAAAGGTGCAATGTTTGTAGTAGGCACCTTTTTTTACATGATTTGTAGACGGAAAATATATGTAGCGATTGCTATACCGAAAAACGCTATGCTAAGCAATAGAAATAAGAATGACATTTCTTGTGGGGAGTTTATTTTTCTATTATTTTTCATACTAAGAGCAATAATTGCAGCGAGTAAGAACACAATGCCCATAATGAAAAGAAAAAGCGTCATTTTAATCGACTCCTTTCATAAAACAAGTATATTGAGGATACAATGTGCTAGTTATGTTTGTAAAGAATAAATTTTTAGAGAAAATTGAGAAATAGTTTTTCGATTCTTTGCGTTCTTTCTTTTGCGTGCTAAAATTGGTAGAGAATGTTTGTGAAAAAGAAACTAAAGGTTTTATTGTATATAAGGAGGAACTACATATGACAGAAGTTAATACAATTACTACAGAAGAGGTACAAGAGCGTTTAGAAAATGGAGAAACGTTATTTCTAGTAGACGTAAGAGAAGATGAAGAAGTAGCGGCAGGAAAGATTCCAGAAGCTGTACATATTAAAATGGGCGATATCCCACATAAAGTAGATTTCTTTAATAAAGAGAATGAATATATCTTTATTTGTCGTTCGGGAATGCGCAGTGAAAATGTATGTCATTATTTAAATGAGCAAGGGTTTAAAACAGTGAACATGGTTGGTGGTATGCTTCAATATGAAGGTGAAACGAAATAGTTAATAGTTAAAAACTTGAAACGAGTCTGTTTCAAGTTTTTTTCTTTTGCATACAGTATAAAAAAGGAGGAGGGGGAAATGGGAATTAATTTGCGTAAAGTGAAAATTATTAATAATACAGGCGCTGTTAATGTCGGTGACTGTTATGATATCTCGCCTTTAGCTGTGGCAAAAGTATATGCAGGTGCTGGAGGGTCGAGTGCGGCTATTTTTTTAAATGGAAAAAGGCAGCCAGAAGCGGTGATTAGAACATCGGTATTTCTTCCGCCTTTGGCAACAAGTACACGTACGTTAGGTTCATAAAGGAAAGGTAGAGTGTAATTATGCCTGCGCATATAAAAGAATTTGTTATTGTTAATAATACTGGAAATATATTTACCGGTGATAATTTGAGTGATACTTCATTTACTGCTTCGAAATCATATAGTGGTTCAATGGGGTGCACTTGGATTGATGTTGTTACAGTAATAGGGACGGAGACAAAGCTTTGTTTACAACCAGGAGATTCTGTCACAACAACATATACGAGAGGTACTCCTGCTGGTACTGTAACAGGAACAAATACTGGGCAAGGTGCAAATGTGTCGAGTACTATGCAGGCGGTGCCTAATACAGATAATATGGATTCAGTTGCTGGACTCCCTTAAGGAATTAAGGGAGTTTTTATTATTTAAAATAAAAATAGTCTTGGAAATTATTTTTGTAAATAGATTAAGAAGAGGTTTATTTATTATGAAAAAGACGGTTTGTAGGTGGTGAAAGTGTGAAGAATCGTGATAATAATGGGAAGCAAAATTCGTTAAGCTCTAATTTTAGAATTCCACCCGAACTTATTGGGCCTACTTTCCCTCCTGTTCCAACTGGATTTACAGGTATAGGGATTACTGGTCCAACCGGTCCACCGGGCCCAACTGGTCCTCAAGGACCGAGAGGGTTCCAAGGTCCGATGGGGGAGATGGGCCCAACAGGACCTCAAGGTGTGCAAGGGATACAAGGACCAGTTGGGGCAATAGGTGCAACTGGACCAGAAGGACAGCAGGGAGCACAAGGATTGAGAGGACCACAAGGAGAAACTGGAGCGACAGGACCTCAAGGTGTGCAAGGGTTCCAAGGTCCGATTGGTCCAACGGGAGCGACTGGGGCACAAGGTATACAAGGGATACAGGGATTACAGGGGCCAATTGGAGCGACAGGACCTGAGGGACCTCAAGGAATTCAAGGCGTCCAAGGGTTACCGGGTGCAACTGGTCCACAAGGAATCCAAGGAGCACAAGGGATACAAGGAACACAAGGACCGAGTGGAAATACAGGTGCAACCGGAGCAACGGGTCAGGGGCTAACAGGTCCGACGGGAATAACAGGCCCAACAGGGATAACTGGACCATCTGGAGGACCTCCAGGTCCAACGGGGCCAACTGGTGCGACAGGACCGGGTGGCGGACCGAGTGGAAGTACAGGTGCGACTGGAGCAACAGGAGCAACTGGAAATACTGGAGCAACAGGTCAGGGGCTAACAGGTCCGACAGGAAGTACAGGAGAAACAGGTGCGCAGGGGCTACAAGGAATTCAAGGTATCCAAGGGCCAATTGGCCCAACAGGTCCAGAAGGTCCGCAGGGTATTCAGGGTATTCCTGGTCCGACCGGAGTAACTGGTGAACAAGGAATCCAAGGGGTTCAGGGTATTCAAGGGATAACGGGAGCAACAGGAGATCAAGGTCCACAAGGTATACAGGGGGCTATAGGTCCTCAAGGGGCCACAGGAGCAACAGGAGATCAAGGTCCACAAGGAATACAAGGAGTACCAGGGCCATCAGGAGCAACAGGACCACAAGGAGTTCAAGGGATACAAGGTCCAATGGGTGATATAGGACCAACAGGTCCAGAAGGCCCAGAGGGACTTCAGGGCCCGCAAGGAATACAAGGAGTACCAGGGCCAGCTGGAGCAACGGGTCCAGAGGGACCACAGGGGATACAAGGAATTCAAGGACCGGTAGGAGCAACAGGCTCACAAGGTCCCCAAGGAATTCAGGGAATTCAAGGTGCGCAAGGGATAACGGGAGCAACAGGAGTACAAGGAGCAACTGGAATTCAAGGTATACAAGGGGAAATAGGAGCAACGGGTCCAGAGGGTCCCCAAGGAGTGCAAGGTGCTCAAGGGGCGATTGGTCCAACAGGTCCAATGGGCGCACAAGGAGTGCAAGGAATACAAGGTATTCAAGGCCCAACAGGTGCACAGGGAGTGCAAGGTGCTCAAGGAATTCAAGGAATACAAGGTCCGACGGGGGCCACAGGAGATACGGGAGCAACAGGGGCGACAGGGGAAGGAACTACAGGCCCAACTGGAATAACGGGAGCAACAGGGGTAACAGGACCTTCTGGAGGACCAGCAGGACCGTCCGGCCCAACGGGGCCATCAGGTCCGACGGGAGTAACTGGTCCATCGGGTGGACCACCTGGCCCAACAGGAGCAACTGGTTCGACAGGAGTAACAGGGGATACTGGGGCGACAGGCTCAACTGGGGTGACAGGAGCGACAGGAGAAACGGGAGCAACCGGAGTGACAGGTTTACAAGGTCCGCAAGGAATCCAAGGTGTGCAAGGAGAGATAGGTCCAATGGGGCCACAAGGTGTTCAAGGTCCCCAAGGAATTCAAGGAGTAACGGGGGCCACTGGAGATCAAGGTCCGCAAGGGATTCAAGGCCCACAAGGCGACATAGGTCCAACCGGTCCACAAGGAATTCAAGGCCCACAAGGTTCTCAAGGAATCCAAGGAGCGACAGGGGGAACAGGAGCACAAGGCCCACAGGGAGTCCAAGGTCCGCAAGGTGACATAGGTCCAACTGGAATCCAAGGGATACAAGGAGAGATAGGTCCAACCGGTCCAGAAGGCCCAGAGGGACTTCAGGGCCCGCAAGGAATACAAGGTGTTCAAGGGCCAGTTGGAGCAACGGGTCCAGAGGGCCCTCAGGGGATACAAGGCATTCAAGGACCGGTAGGAGCAACAGGCCCACAAGGTCCACAAGGAATACAGGGAATACAAGGTGTGCAAGGGATAACGGGAGCAACTGGAGCACAAGGAGCAACTGGAATTCAAGGTATACAAGGGGAAATAGGAGCAACAGGTCCAGAGGGGCCCCAAGGAGTGCAAGGTGTACAAGGGGCGATTGGTCCAACAGGTCCGATGGGCGCACAAGGAGTGCAAGGAATTCAAGGGATTCAAGGAGCAACAGGTGCACAAGGAGTGCAAGGTCCACAAGGAATTCAAGGAGTGCAAGGTCCGACGGGAGCAACAGGAGAAACGGGAGCAACCGGAGCGACGGGAGAAGGAACTACCGGTCCAACAGGAGTAACCGGTCCAACAGGGGTGACTGGCCCGTCAGGAGGGCCTGCAGGACCGACCGGTCCAACGGGGCCATCAGGTCCGGCGGGAGTGACAGGTCCATCAGGTGGACCACCTGGCCCGACAGGAGCAACAGGTGCGACAGGAGTAACAGGAGATACCGGGGCGACAGGCTCAACTGGAGTGACAGGAGCGACAGGGGCAACGGGAGCAACCGGAGTGACGGGTTTACAGGGGCCGCAAGGAATCCAAGGTGTTCAAGGAGAGATAGGTCCAACCGGTCCACAGGGTATTCAAGGTCCGCAAGGAATCCAAGGAGTAACGGGGGCAACCGGAGCACAAGGTCCCCAAGGAATTCAAGGCCCACAAGGCGACATAGGTCCAACCGGCCCACAAGGAATTCAAGGTCCACAAGGTCCTCAAGGAATCCAAGGAGCGACGGGGGCAACCGGAGCACAAGGCCCGCAGGGAATCCAAGGTCCGCAAGGTGACATAGGTCCGACCGGCCCACAAGGCCCACAAGGAATTCAAGGCCCGCAAGGAATACAAGGTCCAACGGGAGCGACAGGTCCACAAGGAATTCAAGGCCCGCAAGGAGTTCAAGGCCCGCAAGGAATTCAAGGCCCAACGGGAGCTACAGGAGCAACCGGAGCGACAGGCCCACAAGGAATTCAAGGCCCGCAAGGAATCCAAGGTCCAACGGGGGCTACAGGAGCAACTGGTTCCCAAGGTCCAACTGGAGATACAGGTCCTCAAGGAATCCAAGGTCCAACTGGCTCAACCGGAGCTGGAGCCACTGGAGCGACTGGGGCGACTGGAGTTAGTACAACTGCAACGTATGCATTTGCGAATAATACATCAGGAACCGCTATTTCCGTTTTATTAGGTGGTACGAACGTACCATTACCAAACAATCAAAATATTGGCCCAGGAATAACCGTTAGTGGTGGAAATACTGTATTTACAGTTGCGAATGCAGGAAACTATTATATAGCTTATACAATTAATTTAACGGCAGGATTACTTGTAAGTTCGCGTATAACTGTAAATGGTAGTCCGCTTGCGGGAACGATAAACGCCCCGACGGTGGCTACTGGTTCATTTAGTGCACCAATAATTGCTAACTTGCCTGCTGGAGCCACTGTTAGCTTGCAGTTATTTGGATTAGTTGCAATAGCTACATTATCGACGACAACGCCAGGGGCTACTCTAACTATTATTAGATTAAGTTAATAAGCAGAAAACCTTGAAACCTTTATGTTTCAAGGTTTTTTTATCCTTGTATCTGGAAGTAAACTTCGTTAACCAGGGGGGAGTGGATACCCTCTAATTATTTAAAGTTTCACTTTATTCACTTGAGCAAAAACATCGCAGTTCGAAAATATATTATAATAGAATGAAAAGAAAGAAATTTGGCAGAAAGGGAGGGTGGCGATGCGGGAGATGGTTAAAGATTTTTTTGGACGCCCACTTCAAGATTTACGTATATCTGTCATTGATCGTTGCAATTTTAGATGTACATATTGTATGCCAGCGGAAATATTTGGGCCAGATTATGCTTTTTTGAAAGATGAGTTTTTACTAACTTTTGATGAAATTGAGCGTTTGGCAAAATTATTTGTTAACATCGGTGTACGAAAAATTAGAATTACTGGCGGTGAGCCACTACTTCGTAAAGATTTAGCAAAACTTATTGCACGTCTTGTGAAAATTGATGGGCTAATAGATATAGGGTTAACGACAAATGCTATCCATTTAACGAAACAAGCGAAGGCATTAAAAGAAGCTGGATTACATAGAGTGAATGTTAGTTTAGATGCGATAGATGACGACATATTTAAGAATATTAATGGTCGAAATATTAATACGAAACCGGTGATTAAGGGAATTATAGCAGCTAAAGAGGCGGGGCTGGAAGTAAAGGTAAATATGGTTGTGAAAAAAGGGATGAATGATCATCAAGTACTTCCGATGGCTGCGTATTTTAAAGAGCAAGGGATCACGCTTAGGTTTATTGAGTTTATGGATGTTGGTAGTACAAATGGGTGGAATTTTGATCAAGTGGTTACAAAACGAGAATTGATTGAGATGATTCATAAGGTGTATCCGCTTGAGTCAGCTGAAGCCCATTACTTTGGTGAAGTTGCGAAGCGATATCGGTATGTTGGAACAAATGTTGAAGTTGGTTTTATTACATCTGTTTCTGAGTCATTTTGTGCCTCTTGTACGAGGGCGAGAATTTCGGCAGATGGAAAGTTTTATACGTGCTTATTTGCGACAGAGGGTTTGAATGTAAGAGAACTTCTTAGAGGAAATCTTTCGGATGAGGAGTTATTAAGTGTTATACAAGATGTATGGATGAATAGAAAAGATAGGTATTCGGATGAACGGACAGAAGAAAGTGCAAAAAATCGTCCGAAAATCGAAATGTCTTATATAGGAGGATAAGAAAGGGGGCTATCGCATGCAGGAGCGATATTCAAGACAAATATTATTTTCTGGTGTTGGAGAAGAAGGACAGAGAAAAATAAGAGAGAAGCATGTGCTTATTATTGGTGCTGGTGCTCTCGGTGCGGCAAATGCAGAAGCGATTGTTAGAGCAGGGGTTGGAAAAGTAACGATTGCTGATCGTGATTATGTAGAATGGAGTAATTTACAAAGACAACAACTATATACGGAAGAAGATGCAAAGCAGTATAAACCGAAGGCGATAGCGGCTGCAGAACATTTACAAGCGATTAATTCTGAGGTGGAAATAAATCCGGTTGTGACGGATGTAACGGTGCAAGAAATGGAAGAGTTAGTGCGTGATGTAGATTTAATATTAGATGCGACAGATAATTTTGAAACGCGTCTTCTCATTAATGATATTTCACAAAAGTATAATATTCCGTGGATATATGGTGGTTGCGTCGGGAGTTACGGAGTAACGTATACAATTTTACCAGGGAAAACACCGTGTTTTCGCTGTCTAATGGAGCATCCAGCGAGCGGAGCAACATGTGACACAGCTGGTATTATACAACCGGCAGTACAATTAGTAGTTGCGCATCAAATTACGGAAGCGCTGAAAATATTAGTAGAAGACTTTGGGTCGCTTCGTGAAACGATGTTATCGTTTGATCTTTGGAATAATCAACAGATGGCATTTAAAGTGAATAGACAGAAAAAAGATACTTGTTTATCTTGCGGAAGGTTACGTACATATCCGAGTTTAACATTTGAAGCACAAACAAAAACAGAAGTGTTATGTGGGCGAAATACAGTGCAAATTCGCCCGGGTATGCGTAAGAACTTTAATTTAGAAGAAATTAAAAAGCGCTTACAAAGAAGCGTAGAGATAAAGGCGACACCTTATTTATTATCATTTCCGGTAGAAGAATACCGTTTTGTTTTATTTACAGATGGCAGGGCGTTCATTCATGGGACGAATGATATGAATGTAGCGAAAAGTTTATATGCAAGATATATAGGTTGAACCTAAAGGATTTCCTTTAGGTTCAACGGAGAGAGGATTATGAATTTCTCGTATAATCTCCACTTTTTCCACCTGTTTTTTCAAGTAAGTACGTTTCGCCGATAATCATACCTTTATCGACAGCTTTACACATATCATACACAGTAAGAGCGGTAGCGGAAGCAGCTGTTAAAGCTTCCATTTCAACACCGGTGCTACCTTCTGTTTTAACTTTTACTTCAATGAGTAAACGATATTGTTCTTCTGATTGTTTCCAATCGAAAGAAACGTCAACACCTTTTAATAATAAAGGATGGCACATTGGGATAATATCAGAAGTACGTTTCGCAGCCATAATGCCTGCGATTTGCGCAACTGCTAATACGTCACCTTTCCCAATTTCATTGTGAGAGATTTTATCGTAAATTTCTTTCGTAACGACAATGCTAGAGCACGCAATTGCTGTTCGAACGGTTGCTTTTTTGTCGCTTATATCAACCATTTTTGCGCGTCCTTGGTCATTAAAATGTGTAAATGAAGACATGGAATTCCTCCTTGAAGTAATTTCTATTGAATACATAAAGTTTAATCGAGATAAAAAAAATTGCAAATATGAGGTGAGAAACGATGGTAGAAAAACGAATTCCAATTCAAGTTGCTGAGGCAGTAGAACGGGTAATGAAATATGCGAAGCATGGTGAAGTAGAAGAAATTTCTATTACGGAAAGTTACGGGAGAATTCTCGGGGAAGATGTTGTCTCAGATCATGACGTTCCTCATTTTGATCGTTCCCCTTACGATGGTTTCGCCATTCGAGCAGAAGATACGAAAGAAGCAACCCAAGAGAATCCAATTGAATTTGAAGTAATAGGAGAAATCGGGGCGGGTTCTGTTTTTTTAGAAGAAGTAGGAGCTTTTGAAGCGATTCGCATTATGACAGGAGCAGCTATTCCAGAAGAATGTAATGCAGTCGTAATGCTCGAGCTGACAGAAGGGTTTGAGAAGAACGGGAAAACATATATGAAGTTAAAACGCCCTTTTAATAACGGTGACAATGTGTCGTTTAAAGGAGAAGACATAAAACAAAATCAAGTTCTTGTTAAGAAAGGTGTTGCAATTAATCCAGGTGTTGCGGCCTTACTAGCAACGTTTGGATATAGCACTGTGAAAGTTGTAAAACAGCCTGTTGTCAGTATTGTAACGACGGGAAGTGAATTATTAGAAGTGCATGAGCCGTTACAGCCGGGGAAAATTAGAAATAGTAACTCGTATATGATCGCAGCTCAAATTATGAAAGCTGGCGGGAAAGTTCGTTATTATGGTCAACTCGCCGATGAGCTAGATGCATGTTTTACAGCTATTCAATTAGCGATGGATGAGGTGGACATTTTAATTACAACAGGTGGTGTATCGGTAGGAGATTATGACTACTTACCAGCTATTTATGAAAGGTTACAGGCGAATGTACTCTTTAATAAAATAGCGATGAGACCGGGAAGTGTAACGACAGTAGCTGAAGTTGATGGGAAGTTACTTTTCGGTTTATCAGGAAATCCGTCTGCTTGTTATGTAGGTTTTGAATTATTTGTGCAACCAATTATAAAAACGTATTTGTATGCGAAGGAACCTCACGTATATAGAGCGGATGCTATTTTACAAAAAGATTTTCCAAAGCCAAATCCATTTACTCGTTTCGTAAGAGCGAACGTAACGATTGTGGACGGGGCGTTACAAGCGATGCCGGTTGGTTTAGACAAATCGAGTGCGGTATCTTCACTTGCAGATGCGAATGCTTTTATCGTGTTACCTGGAGGAACGAGAGGATTTGAGACCGGAATGAAAGTATCCGTATTATTGTTAGAGCACTCTGAGGGATGTGATTGGCCATGGGCAAAGCCCCTTCAATCTTACAAATAGTAGGATATCAAAATAGCGGAAAAACGACACTTGTAGAGAAAATTGTGCATGTGTTAGCTGAAAGTGAAATGAAAGTTGCTACAATTAAACATCACGGGCACGGAGGTTTTCCAGAAGTAGCGCAAAAAGATAGCGAAAGACACCGTAAAGCTGGTGCTGTCGTAAGTAGTGTAGAAGGTGCTGGATTGCTTTCACTTTCTTCACTAAGAAAGAAATGGTCCTTGCAAGAAATTATTCGCTTATATGAGTTTTTTGAAGTGGATACAATTTTAATAGAGGGCTATAAAAAAGAGAACTACTCGAAAGTAGTGTTACTTCGTTCTGCGGAAGACGTTGAGCTTTTACATAAAGTAGAAAATATAGTAGCGGTTATTACGTGGTATGATGCCCCGGCAAATATACGAGAAGAATATAAAGTATTTCATATAACAGAAGAAGAGTTGTACATAGACTGGTTTTTACAAACGGTTAGGAGTGCGAAATGACAAATACATATTATGAAGTAATTGCTACAGAAATCTCGATTGAAGAGGTAACGAAGAAAGTGATTCGACGTGAATGCGGTGCTGTTACAACATTTATTGGAACGGTTAGAGAGTTTACGAAAGGGCGTCGTACATTATACTTAGAGTATGTTGCTTATAAGACGATGGCAGAAAAGATGCTAGAGAAAATTGGCCTGGAAGTGAAAGAGAAATGGCCGGGGACATATGTTGCGATTACACATCGCATCGGTACGTTGCAAATTTCTGATATAGCGGTTGTTGTTGCTGTTTCAACACCACACCGTAAAGCGGCTTATGAAGCGAACGAATATATTATGGAACGCATAAAACAAATTGTTCCGATTTGGAAAAAGGAGTTTTGGGAAGATGGTGACTCATGGATTGGTGATCAATTAGAAAAAACACCATATCCGGCGGGAGAGCCTGGGAAGGAGCTATAAGTATGATTCGAGTATTGTTATTTGCGCACCTGCAAGAAGAAGCAGGGACAAGTGAATTACAAATAGAGAAAGAAAATATTACGGTTGCAGAGTTAAAAGATGTTGTTGCGAAAGAATATAATGTACCAGTTTCAGAGCCAATTATGGTTGCGATTAATGAAGAATACGCAAATGAAGATGACAGGGTCCAAGATGGTGATGTGGTTGCACTTATACCACCAGTGAGCGGTGGTTAATATTGGATTCATTAAAACGACTTTCCTACATAGGGAAAGTCGTTTTTTTATGGCAGTTTTGAGAACACTAATCTATAGAACAAGGAGGGAACTATGAAAAAAATATGTGTAGTTATCACAATGCTATGTGCGGCCTTTTTCTCTTCTCCAAGCAATTCTTTCGCGAAAGAATCAAGGGAACAGCTTTTAGAGAGTGCGTTATTGAATAGGTACTATTCGGTTATTAGACAAGTGACAAAAGATCAATATGAATGTGATTCAGTTATAAATATAAAGCGTCTTGGCAGGACAGATGAATTTGTTCCTAGATTTGAAGTGACTCTACAATTTCTTACATTTCAAGGGGCGCATAATCCGCCAAATGACAAAGTTATACTTACTTTGGAGGATTATTTAGATCATATAAAGGTAAAAAATGTGGAGCGAGAAAAAAATGTTTCTAATGATGTTGTAGAAAAGATTTGTGCTCGCAAAAAAGAAAAAATGAAAGCTCATTCTAATGATTGAGAGCGGCAACTTATTCCGCTATTTACGGGATGATTAAAGTTTCAATTTATGACATTTTACAGAGAAAGGTAATGGGCGATGGATATATTTTTAGCAATTTTACCAGCTATATTTTGGGGGAGTATTGTGCTATTTAACGTAAAACTGGGCGGGGGACCGTATAGTCAAACGCTCGGAACAACGTTTGGAGCACTTATTTTCTCAATTGTTGTTTATATTTTTATGAAGCCAGTATTAACACCTACCGTGATTGGAGTTGGAGTTGTGTCCGGTTTATTTTGGGCGCTTGGTCAGGCGAATCAATTGAAAAGTATTGATTTAATGGGCGTTTCGAGGACGATGCCAATTTCAACAGGACTTCAATTAGTTGCGACGACTTTATTTGGCGTTATCGTATTTCATGAATGGTCCACGACAATATCTGTCGTCCTTGGGATTTTAGCGCTCGTTTGTATTATTGTCGGTGTTATTTTAACATCACTTCAAAGTGAAGAAGAAAAAAATGCAGAGCAAGCAGCAAATTTTAAAAGAGGTATCATAATTTTATTAATTTCAACAGTCGGTTATTTAGTTTACGTAGTAGTGATTAGGTTATTTAACGTAGATGGTTGGTCGGCTTTATTACCACAAGCAGTTGGTATGGTATTAGGGGGGATTTTACTTACGTTTAAGCATCATCCATTTAATAAATATGCGATACGAAATATTATTCCGGGATTAATATGGGCAGCTGGAAATATGTTTTTATTCATTTCACAACCGCGTGTCGGAGTCGCAACAAGTTTCTCGCTATCGCAAATGGGGATTATTATTTCCACGCTTGGTGGGATCCTTATATTAGGTGAAAAGAAAACGAAACGCCAATTAACGGGTATCGTTGTCGGTATCGTTTTTATTATTGCAGCCGGAATTATGTTAGGCATAGCAAAAAGTTAAAGGAGGTATTGAAATGTATAGTGATTTAGAAGGAAAAGTGGTCGTTATTACAGGATCAGCAACTGGTCTTGGTAGGGCGATGGGAGTAAGGTTTGCTAAGGAAAAAGCGAAAGTGGTTATTAATTATCGCTCACGAGAATCAGAAGCAAATGATGTGTTAGAAGAAATTAAAAAGGTAGGCGGAGAAGCGATTGCTGTAAAAGGTGATGTAACCGTCGAATCAGATGTTGTGAATCTCATTCAATCTGCTGTGAAAGAATTTGGTACGCTTGACATTATGATTAATAATGCAGGGATAGAAAATGCAGTACCATCGCATGAAATGCCACTTGAAGATTGGAATAAAGTAATCAATACAAATTTAACAGGTGCTTTCTTAGGTAGTAGAGAAGCGATTAAATATTTTGTAGAACATGACATTAAAGGGTCTGTCATTAATATGTCTAGTGTTCATGAGAAAATTCCGTGGCCGCTATTTGTGCACTATGCAGCGAGTAAGGGTGGCATTAAACTGATGACAGAAACGTTAGCGCTAGAATATGCGCCAAAAGGTATTCGAGTAAATAATATAGGACCAGGTGCAATTAATACGCCGATCAATGCAGAAAAGTTTGCTGATCCAAAGCAGCGGGCTGACGTAGAAAGTATGATACCGATGGGCTATATTGGAAAACCTGAAGAAATTGCAGCAGTAGCAACTTGGCTTGCTTCATCAGAGGCGAGTTACGTAACTGGAATTACGTTATTTGCAGATGGTGGAATGACTTTATACCCATCGTTTCAAGCTGGGCGTGGGTAATATGAAAAGGACAAAGAGTTTATCTCTTTGTCCTTTTTTTACAAAAAAAATAGCGTTCAGCTATTTTAAATTTAATGATTAATTGTATCTTGAAGAAATTCTGTTGCTTGATGTTCAGTAACATTTTGTACGAGCGCGACTTCGCTAATCATCATTTTTCGTGCATTATCTAGCATTTGTTTTTCGCTCGCATTTAATGCTCTCTCTTTATTGCGGCGAAGTAAATCCCGAACAACTTCTGCGCTATCTTGTAAATTGCCATTTTTCATTTTTTCCATATTCATTGTATATCTTTGTTTCCATGAGAGTGATGGGTCTGACTCCCCGTTTTGAAATTCAAGAAGTATATCATCTAACGTACCTCGATCAACGATATAACGAATACCCGATTTTTTTAATTGATCCATCGGAAGCATTACTTGCATATCTTTACTAATGATGCGTATCACACAATATTGACGTGAAGTACCTAATATTTCTTTCTCTTCAATTGCTTCAATGATTCCTGCACCGTGCATTGGATAAACGATTTTATCACCAATTTGAAACAAATCATCCACCTCCATATGTGGTAACCACTTTTAATGATAGCATACGTATGTAAAAATGTCAAATTTTATATAATAACATAATATTTATATTCGAGTCAATAAGATAAAGTGCTTTTTTTATGTTTTTTTTGGGGCCTTATTTATAGTGATTTTTTTAGAAAAATAGTACAGGTGAAGAAAGAAGGCATATCCACTTATTTTTAAGCATAAAATGTAAAAGCGCTAATACAATATACCTAAATCCGTTCTTTGCAAAGGAGGGAGAGAAGGTGGGGCGCACAATAAAAATTGATATTACAAATAAAGTTGTAGCTAAATTTAGACCAAATTATTTGGAATTATATACGAGTAAATTTATGATAGGTAAGTTTTATGTCTATACTGAAGATAAAGAATATGTGTTAGAAGACGGATATATATATGAGAATGGAAAGTTTTATCGCATCATAGATACGCACCGTGGCAATAATCAAGCGGCGGAGGGCTGCGATCTAGGACGGTGTTAACATGATTCGTGTGAAAGTATTTGATGAAAGTCACGAAAAAGACTTAGAAGACGCTGTAAATGTTTTTTTGAAAAAGATTGATGATAGCAACTTTGTAGATATTAAGTATCAAGTTGGTGTTTCCATTAACGACGATGAAAACCAAATTTATTGTTTTTCAGCAATGATCGTTTATAAAGCATAAAAAAGAGCTGGGTGAGCCAGCTCTTTTTTATGCTTTATGTTGGGACAACATGTGTCGGTAATACATTCATAATAGATTGGGGGGCGCCTAATTTCTTTGTCGTTAAAAGAGGCTCCCCTGTTTCATGGTTTTGGGCATCTTTACACATACCAAGGTGATAACGATCACCTAAAAATGGATCAATATAAAAACCGTTTTTGAATACTTTATCATTTGGATGTTTTTCATGATGAATATCAGAGCAGTTAATGCAATAGAACATAGCGTTCAACCCCTTTTTATTTTGTTTGAAAAAAGTGAGTCGGTAGTCATTTCGCTCCTAAGGAAATGTTGAGGAGAAGAGAAATAACTACCTACTCAAATGGTGGGCATATTCCTTCTGATTTGTCATATCTCGCGTATTGTCCCTGAGGGAAGGAGGAGAGACGAAGTACGCATGATATAAGTAAGGCGTTTCTTTCAATATGAATGATGGAGTTTCATGTTGAGAGAAGTTTTTATTTTGTATTGCCTTTGTGAGTATATTATGAGGAAATGCTAAGAGGGTGTTTGTCCTGTTGAAAAAATGTTGAGAATTTCTCAACAGTAAAAGAATTAGCGTTGACATGAAACTAAAAGGTGTTATATTATCGAAGTGTAACCAAAAGGTGTTATGTTATAACGCCGAGTAAAGGAGAATGAACATGGAACAACAAAATACATTAAATGATATTAAACAAACAATCGTTTTTAACGCGTCTATTCAAAAGGTATGGAGTGTAGTATCAACTGCAGAAGGGATTGCGTCATGGTTTATGCCAAATGATTTTGTATTAGAGGTAGGGCATGAATTTCATGTGCAATCGCCATTTGGGCCATCACCATGTAAAGTGTTAGAAATTGATGAGCCAAACCATTTATCTTTCTCATGGGATACAGATGGCTGGGTTGTTTCATTTAATTTGAAAGACTTAGGAGATAACAAAACAGAATTTACGTTAATTCACGGCGGCTGGAAACATCCTGATGAAATTCTTCCGAAAGCGAATGCGAAGAGCTCTATTATTCGCGATAGAATGAGCGGTGGTTGGGTAGCGATTGTAAATGAAAAACTGAAAAAGGTTGTCGAAGGCTAAGTGTCCTCGTCAGCAGCGAAATATGATGTATTTCAAGCAATTGCTGATCCAACCCGCCGAGAAGTAATACGGTTATTAAGTGACAAAGAGTTACCGATTTCCAAAATAACGGATCATTTCCCGATGAGTCGTACTGCGGTTGTAAAGCACCTTCATATTCTTTCGGAAGCGAATTTAGTAAGTGGAAGAAAAAGCGGAAGAGAGAAGATATATCGTTTGCATCCAGAACCGTTAGAAGAATTACAACAGTGGCTCTCGTATTATGAACGTTTTTGGGATAATAAATTATCCATGCTGAAACATATTGTGGAGAATGATGAATAAAAAAGGATGACCAAAATGGTCATCCTCTTTATTATTGCTCGCTTGTTTGTGTAGCTGGCTTTAATAAAAGCCAAGCGATAATTAATGTACATACTGCTAATACGAAAGTGCTCATATAAATGACGTGTACACTTGATGCTAATGCGGATTGTGATTCGCTTACTACGTTTGCTGTAGTACCACCATGTCCACCAGATACAAGATCAAGATTTTTAATACCACGTGCGTGAATCATCGTATTGAAGATTGTACCGAATATTGCAGCACCTAACGTTTGACTAAATGTATTAATAAATGTATTTAAACCAACAGCTGTTCCGCGTGTATGAGCTGGTACGGCTGCTTGAATTGTTACCATGTAAATCGGTGTCACAAGCCCCATTCCTAAGCCGAATAATCCGACTGCTACATAAATAAGGAACGATGGTGAATTGGTTGATAGTGTAAATAATAAGAACGTAGCGACTGATAAAATGCTAGCTCCAAGTAAAATGATTTGTTTTGTTTTTAATTTGCCTACTAAGTTACCAGAGAAAATAGCGCCAAATGTCCACATAACAGGAATTGGCATTAAAATAAGTCCAGCTTCTGTCGCATTTTTCCCTAATACACCTTGACTCCAAATTGGAAGGTACATTGTAATACTAATAATCATTGCGCCAGCAATAAGAGTTAATATATTTATCGTAGATAATGTACGGTTAGAGAAAAGTGCTAGCGGAATTAATGGTTCCGGAGATTTTTTCTCGATGAACAAGAAAATAATGAATGAAATAGCGGCAAAGATTAATAGGCCGATAATTGTCATGTCTCCCCAGTTTTGCTTACTGCTACCTGTTAATAATGCATATAGTAGAGCGATTGTACTTAATGAAAAAACTGTTGCACCAAGATAATCGATATGATGTTTAGCAGGTTTAATAGATTCTTTGTAGTAAATTACAATCATTAAGCAAGCGATAATTCCGAATGGGACGTTTAAGAAGAAAATATAACGCCAAGAAAGAGAATCAACTAAAAATCCACCTACTAACGGTCCGATAACACCGGATACACCCCAAACGGCACTCATCCAACCTTGTGCTTTCGCGCGGTCTTTCGCTTCGCTATATAAGTCTCCAATAATCGTCATTGTGATTGGCATAACAGCACCAGCACCGATACCTTGAAGCGCGCGGAAGAAAATTAATTGTTCCATCGATGTAACGACTCCGCAAAGTGCAGAACCGACTAAAAAGATTGTAGCCCCGATCAGTAAAACCTTTTTACGACCAAATAAATCAGCGAGCTTTCCGTATATTGGAGTCGAAACAGCTGTTGCTAGCATATAAATTGCATATACCCAACTAACAAGTTCGACGCCTGACAAATCACTCGTTATACGAGGGATTGCTGTACTAACAATCGTTCCTTCTACCGCAGAAAGAAACGTCATTAACATTAAAGACATCATGACTTTTTTTCTCATTTGTTTTCCCCTTACCCTTTTTTAAATATTCAACAATATAAAATATAAAGGTACTAAGGTATATAAAGCAACAAAAAAGCAATGGGAAGTTAAGTGGAGCGTATATTTGTCGTTTCTTGTCGGTAAGTCTATAAATTTGGGGAATCGCCGATATAAGTTGCAGAATGGCTGATATATTTGGGAAATCGCCGATATAATTACAGAATGGCTGATATATCTGTGGAATCACCGATAATAATTTCATGTACTTATTAAAAAAGAAACAGGAATCCCTGTTTCTTTTTTAATATTGCATTTTCGCGTTTTCTCCAGCTGTCGTTCCGGCAATTCTACCAGTAACAAGGGCTGATGTAATATTATAGCCACCAGTATAACCGTGAATATCAAGAACTTCTCCGCAGAAATATAAGCCGTTCGTAAATTTAGAAGACATTTCTTTCGGGTTAATTTCTTTCACGGATACACCTCCGCCAGTAACGAATGCTTTTTCAATTGACTGCGTACCATTTACATTCACAGTAAACTCTTTAAAGTCTTTCACAAGTGCGCGAATCTTTTCGTGAGAAACTTGTCCAGCTTGTTCACTACCGTCAATTTCATTTTTTTCTAGTAAGAATAGGAAGTAACGTTCAGGGACATAACCTTTTAAAACGTTTTTAATTCCTTTTTTCGGATCTTCTTTCATTTGTTTCAGCATGCGCTGAAATAGTTGCTCACTATTTTCCTCTGGCAATGCATCAATACTCATTTGTATTGTATTCGTTTTAAACTTTTTCAATGCTTTCACGACGAATTGACTACAGCGAAGAGCAGCAGGACCAGATAGGCCAAAATGAGTGAAGAGCATGTCCATTTTGTGAGAAATGATAGCTTTTCCTTTCGGGTTTAATACGCTTAAGTTTATATCACGTAAAGCAAGACCTTGTAATGAGCGATGACGTATAAACGGCTCGTTTGAAAGAATAGGTACTTCTGTTGGGAATAATTCTGTAATTGTATGACCTGCTTTTTCAGCCCAAGCGTATCCGTCTCCAGTGGAACCAGTTTGAGGAACTGATTTTCCGCCAACAGCGATAACGACGTGATTCGTTTCTAACACTTCGCCTGTTTGCAGTACAACTGCTTTCGTTTGACCATTTTCATATTCAATCGTTTCAACAGGCGTATTTGTACGGATTTTTACACCTAAGTCTTTTAATCGTGTTAAAAGTGAGTCTACAACAGATTGCGCTTTGTTTGACACAGGGAACATGCGACCGTGGTCTTCTTCTTTCAATTTAACACCAAGATTTTCGAAGAATGTAATAATATCTTCATTATTAAAAATAGAAAAAGCGCTGTATAAGAAGCGACCGTTTCCTGGTATATGTTTAACAATTTCATCAAGTGGTAGACGGTTCGTTACGTTACAGCGCCCGCCACCAGAAATCGCAAGTTTACGCCCAAGTTTATTTCCTTTATCAAGAAGCAAGACATTTGCGCCTTCTTCTGCAGCACCAATTGCAGCCATTAGCCCAGAAGGACCGCCGCCGATGACAATAACATCATAATGCATAATATATCGACCTCATTTTCTACATTTCCTGCCTAAAAGAATAGCATGTTTTCCCTTAAAAGAAAAATAGAGTGAAGTACTGCTTAATGAGAGAATTGTGGTACAATACAAAAGTTAGAGTTCAGCACTATCCTGCTATTTGTAGGCGATAAGACTAAAACCTCAAGATTTAGGAGAAGTAAATAGGGAGTCTGTTAGCCTGTAAATGCTCGAATGGTTCAACTAATAAGGAGTAGGAGAGAAGTCTCCAACTAATTATAGTTTCACTTTATGTAGATGTAGGAGGATTTTTGTATGTCCGATTCGAAATTTCTGCGCGGAACGCTTATTGTTACGCTAGGGACATTTTTAGTAAAGTTCTTAGGCATGATTTACGTCTTTCCGTTTCATGCATTAGTAGGCACAGAAGGCGGAACGCTCTATACATATGGATACATTCCATATACGATCTTTTTAAGTATCGCAACGGCAGGTGTGCCGCTTGCTGTTTCGAAATTTGTTTCCAAATATAATGCGCTTGGCGATTATAAAACGAGCCGGAGAATGTTCCGCTCGGGAATGGTTATGATGATAGTAACAGGAGTTCTTTCGTTCCTAGTGCTGTACATGACGGCGCCATTGTTTGCAGAAGCGATGCTTGGTAAACAAAGTATACACAATAATGTAGGAGAAGTTACGACGATCATTCGTCTTGTAAGTTTCGCACTTATTGTTGTACCAGCAGCGAGTTTAATTCGTGGTTATTTCCAAGGTCACCAGTCTATGGGACCAACTACCGTTTCACAAATTATTGAACAAATTATTCGTATCATCTTTTTATTAGCTGGTAGTTTTATCGTTATTAAAGTACTTGGTGGTACAGTTGCAACAGCAGTTGGAGTAGCGACATTTGCTGCGTTCGTTTCAGCGGTTGGAGCACTCGGTGTGTTAATTTGGTACTGGTTAAAACGTAAAAAATATTTGGATCAATATTTAATTGAACAAACTGTACCAGAATCAACAGTAAGTACTGTTCAATTGTTTAAAGAGTTATTCGCATATGCGATTCCTTACGTTGTAATTGGGTTAACAATTCCTTTATATCAACAAATTGATACATTGACATTTAACTCAATTATGCAGGCGATTGGTCAAGGCGATATCGCAGAGCGAGCGCTTGGTATTTTCACAATGTGGACGCATAAGTTAATTATGATTCCTGTATCACTTGCAACAGCGTTTAGTTTAACGCTTGTACCAGCAATTACAAAATCATTTACTGAAAAACAATACCGCTATTTGAAATTACAAATTACACAAACATTCCAGGCAAATATGTTTTTAACATTGCCAGCAGTTATCGGTATTTCAACACTTGCATATCCAATTTACACTGCTTTCTATGACTCAGATCCATTAGGTGGACAAGTATTAATGTGGTATGCACCAGTTGCATTGTTATTTGCTTTATTTACGGTAACAGCGGCAATTCTTCAAGGGATTAATCAGCAAAAGCATGCGATTGTCGCGCTTGTTATGGGGGTTATTTTGAAATTTGTATGTAACGTAATCTTTATTCGTTATTTCGGTACAGTAGGAGCAATTCTAGCGACCGCAGTTGGTTTCTTAGCTTCTGTTTGGTATACAAATCGACAAATTAAAAAATATGCACACTATTCATTCGGTGTTGTATATAAAAGAACATTCCAAATTGCAGTACTGACACTTATAATGGTCGTTGCTGTAAAACTATCACAATGGCTTCTATCCTTCATGATTTCGCCTGATGGCCGTATTGGTGCTCTTATAACAGTTGCGATTTGTGCAGGTATTGGCGGTCTTGTTTACGGATTGTTAGCAATTCGCACAGGAGTACTTGAAAGAGTATTTGGCGGAGAAGCATTAGATAAAATTCAACGTAAACTTGGTAGTAGATTTAAAATAAAGTTGAAATCAAGAGGGGCGTAATTACGTCCCCTTTTCTATGATAAATAAAGAAGGTGAAAAACGTGAGATTAGATAAATTATTAGCGAATATGGGATATGGAAGTAGAAAAGAAGTAAAGAAATTATTGAAAGATGGCGTTGTAAAAATTGATGGAACGCCAGTAAAAGATGCGAAAGTTCATGTAAATGTAGAAGAGCAAGAAGTTATGATTCACGGTGAAGTTGTGGAATACAAAGAGTTTGTTTACTTAATGATGCATAAACCACAAGGTGTTATTTCAGCGACGGAAGATGATAATCATGAAACAGTAATAGATTTATTAGAATTAGAAGATGCAATCTTTGATCCGTTCCCAGTTGGACGACTTGATATCGATACGGAAGGTTTCTTATTGATAACAAATGATGGGAAGTTATCACATCAATTATTATCTCCGAAAAAGCATGTGCCGAAAAAATACTATGCACACGTTGCAGGAGTAGTAACAGAAGAGGATGTAAAAGAGTTTGCTAAAGGTGTTATTTTAGACGATGGCTATGAAACAAAGCCAGGTGCGCTTACAATATTGAAAAGCGATGATATTTCTGAAATTGAGCTTGTGATTACGGAAGGGAAATTCCATCAAGTGAAGCGTATGTTTGAAGCAGTAGGGAAAAAAGTAGTCTACCTAAAAAGAACAGAGATGGGTCCGTTAGTATTAGATGAAGAACTAGAACTTGGACAATACCGAGAGCTAACAGATGAAGAAGTAGAAATGTTAAGAACATATCAAGTAGATACTGAAAAGTAGTACCTTTATAGGTGCAGAAAAAACCCCTTTCTAATAGTTAGAAAGGGGTATGTATTTATTTACATACAATTATTTTTCGTTATGAGGTCATTCTCACTTTCTTTCCTGTTGTTGTCCACTTACCGCGGCAAGGGCTATACACGAGTTCATTAAACTGCAACACATTTAGATCACGTTGTATCGTTCGCGGTGTGATCCCGAACTCATCTACAAGGTCTTTCGTCGTTACCGTTCCGTTTTCATTGATGTACATATAAATTGATTTAATGCGTGTTAGCATACGAGTAGTTGTAGGTTTCAAGAGAAAACCACTCCTCTACTAGTTTTTTTGACCCCATTCAGGAAAGAAGGTCGTTACTACCATTGTACTCTACATGATAAAATTCATGCTTTAATCTACTTAAATTTTACAAAAGTTTAACAAATATTTATATAGAAAAATATTGGTAGTTGACATTGTATATATGGTCAGTCAACTAACACATAAAATTCTACGTAAAACGCCAAATTCCTGCAAATTTTTTTGAAAAAATAAAAGAAAAACTAATAAGAAATGTCTGAAATATTACAATTGTTCGGTATTTAGTTTTCGTGTATGGCATAAGGGATTTCGGTTTGCTATGATGAAAGAGATAATATAGTGAAGGATGGATGCGTGATGTCAGCGATTAATTGGACTGAAGAAGTTGCAAAACGAAAAGATGATTTAATTCGTGATACACAACAATTTTTACAAATTAAAAGTGTATGGGAAGAAGAATCGGCGAAAGAAGGCGCACCATTCGGTGAAGGTGTAGAAAAAGCGCTATCTTTCATGTTACATAAAGGAGAAGCTGAAGGTTTTGCTTCTAAAAATTTAGAAGGATATGCAGGTCATCTTGAAATGGGACAAGGAGAAGAGTTAGTAGGTATTCTTTGTCACGTTGATGTTGTACCAGAAGGAGATGGCTGGACGACTCCTGCGTATAGTGCGGATATTCGCGACGGAAAGATTTTTGCACGTGGTGCAATTGACGATAAAGGCCCAACGATGGCAGCATATTATGCGATGAAAATTGTGAAAGAATTAGGCTTACCTCTTTCAAAACGTGTTCGTATGATTATAGGAACAGATGAGGAAAGCAATTGGAAATGTGTAGATCACTACTTTAAAAACGAAGAAATGCCAACAATCGGTTTTGCACCAGATGCAGACTTTCCAATTATTAATGCAGAAAAAGGAATTTCTGATATACAAGTTGTGCAAAATGGTAGTGAAGAGAAAAAAGGTACATATGAACTTGTTTCATTTGATTCAGGCCGCCGTTTAAATATGGTTCCTGATTTTGCAGAAGCGGTTATTACAGGAGAAGATGTAAATGCACTTACAGTAGCATATGAAGAGTATTTACAAACTGCTAAAAAAATAGGGAAATCGACTATAGAAGGCAATACAGTGACGTTGCAAATAGAAGGAATTTCAGCGCACGGATCTACTCCTGAAAAAGGAGAAAATGCAGGTTTATTATTAGCAAACTTCTTAACTACAGTTTCACTTGATGGAAAAGCAACTGCATTTGCGACATTTGCAACAGAAACATTTACTGGTGATATTTTTGGTGAAAAAGCTACTATTGCTTATAAAGATGAAATTAGTGGTCCGTTAACAGTGAATGTTGGTCGCCTTTCTTATACGAAAGAGAATGGTGGTAATTTAGGATTAAACGTACGTTACCCAGTTACGACTAACTTTGAAGAAATGATTGCAAAGTTAAAAGAATATGTAGGTACGTATGGATTTGCAGTAGCAGACTATTCTAACTCTCGTCCGCATCACGTTGATAAAGATCACGAGTTAATCCGTACGTTGCAACGTGTGTATGAAGAACAAACAGGTGAAAAAGCTGAATTGTTAGCAATCGGCGGAGGGACTTATGCTCGCTCATTAAAAGCTGGTGTGGCATTTGGACCGCTGTTCCCTGGAAAAGAAGAACTTGCGCATCAAAAAGATGAGTACATTGAAATTGAAGACTTATTAAAAGCAACAGCAATTTACGCTCAAGCAATTCATGAATTAGCGAAGTAAAGTGAAACTTTAATCGCTGATATATGAATAATGACCGCTCTCTACTTTAGAGGGCGGCTTCTTTTTAATTGAATGAGATAAGAAAGAAAAGCAACAATAGAAAGAAGGGGACGGTGTACATGGATAGGCATTATTTTGTCGCAATTACGTTACCAAATCATATAAAAGAAGTGCTGTCTAACTATAAAGAGGATACGAATGAGGAATTACCATTTCGTTCGTGGGTACATAAGGAAGATTATCATATTACCCTTTCCTTTTTAGGAGGCGCGACAGAAGAACAGTTAAAAGGGATAAAGAATGGATTACAAACACTTACAAAAACAAAAGAACTATCGTTCACGTTACAAGGTTTTTCAACGTTTGGTAGGGAAGAGCAGCCCCGTATTTTTTGGGCGAAGGTAAGTGAGAATCACGATTTGTTTCAGTTGCAAAAGCAAGTACATGTCATTTGTGAAGAAAATGGGTTTTCTCTAGAAACACGCCCGTATCATCCGCATATTACTGTTGCTCGTAAATGGATAGGAGAAGAAAAGTTTCATTTAGAAAATATAAAAGAAGTGCCTGAAATATCATTTCAAGCAGATACAATTACTTTATACGAATCCCACGTGAAAGAAACCCCGAAGTATAAATCGATTGCTGAAATAAAATTACAAAAATAGAATGGTGAAAACGTTTTTTATGCAGGTGAATATACTATAGAGAAGAATGGAGTTACTGTATAGAGTCTTGTTGATAAGAAAAGCCTTATCATTTGCAGCTCATTTTATCTCGCTCATTAAAGTTTCACTTTATTTTAACTTTGAGAATGATGGTGATTTTTTTATGTTGAAAGTAAAACGTCCATTTGATGCCTATTTAGATGAAATGAATAAAATTACAATTTTGCTCCCACATGCGTATGGAACAAGTCGGACATTTCGTTTGCAAGAAGGAAGTAATGTGAAAGATTTACCGATTGCTCATACGATTGCGCTTCCAGATGCAACGAAGTATGAGTGCTTTATAGAAGAGCCGCTAGATGTGGGGAAGTATTATACAGTACGAGATGAACGGAATGAAGAAACGGATTTACAAATAGGTGCTGTTATTCGAACAACAATTTTCGATGAAAAATATTATTACGAAGGTACAGATTTAGGTGCTGTGTATCAAAAAGAAGAAACGACATTTAAAGTATGGGCCCCAACTGCAAGGCTTGCGAAAGTAAGAATTTATAAGAGCGATAAAGAATATACCGATTATGAAATGTATAGGGGAGAAAACGGAGTTTGGATTCAAGCATTACAAGGTGATTTAGACAGAGCACGCTATACATTTCTCGTTTGTATTAATTTAATATGGAACGAAGCTGTGGATCCTTATGCAAAGTCGGTGACGGTAAACGGAAAACACGGTGTTGTTATCGATTTAGAAAAAACGAATGTAACAAGACGAGAGGGATTACCACCGTTACAATCAATGACAGATGCCATATTGTATGAACTGCATATTCGTGATGCGACTATACATCAAAATAGTGGAGTGAGTCAAAAGGGAACATATAAAGGATTGATGGAAGAGGGAACAACAGGACGGAACGGGACGTTAACAGGGTTGTCTCATATAAAAGATTTAGGTGTTACACATGTTGAACTATTACCTTTATATTGTTTCGGTGGTGTAGATGAGGCGAATCCTTCGTCCGCCTATAATTGGGGATATAATCCATTATATTACAATGCACCAACAGGATTTTATGCTACAAATCCCTCTGACCCGTATAACAGGATAGTAGAGTGTAAACAGTTGATCGAGACATTTCATGAGCATGGCATTAGGGTGATTATAGATGTTGTATATAATCATGTTTATGAAAGAGAGCTATCATCATTTGAAAAGCTTGTTCCAGGCTATTATTTTCGTCATGGTGAAGATGGTATGCCTTCTAATGGGACGGGAGTCGGAAATGATATAGCGTCTGAACGGAAAATGATGAGGAAATTCATTGTAGAGTCTATTTTATATTGGCTTACTGAATACAATGTCGATGGATTCCGATTCGACTTAATGGGAATTTTAGATGTTGATACAATGAATATGATAGAAAAAGAAGTGCGAAACATAAAACGAGATGCTTTGTTATTAGGAGAAGGATGGGATTTACAAACACCGCTTCCTCTTGAGGAAAAAGCAACGTTAAATAATGCGAAGAAAATGCCACATATCGCGCAGTTTAATGATCAATTTCGTGATGGGATAAAAGGGAGTACATTTCATATAAATAAGCGTGGTTTTGCATTTGGTGGGCATGTAGACTGTAATCATTTGCAGTATATTGCAGCAGGAAGCCTTTTAAGTATGAAAGAAACAGGGCTGTTTCTAGAGCCGGCGCAAAGTATTAACTATGTAGAATGTCATGATAATATGACGATGTGGGATAAACTAGTGCGCAGTAATGAAGAATCAGAAGCGATTTTGAAAAAACGTCACCTGCTAGCGAGCGCAATGGTTATTCTTTCACAAGGTATTCCTTTCTTACATGCAGGACAAGAGTTTTATCGTACGAAGAAAGGAAATGAAAATAGCTATAATGCAAGTGATGAGATCAATCAATTAGATTGGGATCAAAAAGAGAAAGAAATAGAGACCGTTAACTATATAAAAGGTTTAATTGCGATTCGTAAAGAGCATGGGGCATTCCGATTACAAAACGCAGACCTTATAAAAAAACATATGACTTTTTTACAAACATCTACAGAAGTACTTGCATATCACCTAGAGCATGCAGAATCGTTTGGGCCGTGGAAAGAGATTGTCGTTTTATTTAATAGTGGTTTAGAAGCTAAAACTGTGCAACTTCCGAAAGAAGAAACGTGGCATGTGATAGTAGACGAAAAGCAAGCGAAAATAGAGCCAATTTCTTCATTTAGAGGAAAGGAACTTAGGCTCGCTCCAATTAGCACGTATATATTGACGATAATGTGACAAATCGCTACTTGACGATGAGAATGTAATAAATGTAGAATTGACAAAGGTGACGATTTTGATAAGTTGTCATTCTATGACAGGTTTTGTAAAATAAAATAGAGAATTTTTGGCTGAGGCTAATTTTTCTTTTCATTTACAGTAAAATATATGAATCCACAACATGTGTAGAAATGTTGCGGTTTTTCTTTTCATAACTATAAAAGATAAGGATTTGTTAACGGGTAATGAATATGGAATGGTTGGAACAATTATTAGGAAAAGAGTGGAGTCTTGTACCGGCTGGTGGAGTAACGGGCGATGCATATATTGCGCAAAACGGACAACAGAAGTTATTTTTAAAGCGGAATACATCGCCCTTTTTAGCGGTATTGTCAGCAGAAGGAATTGTTCCAAAATTACTTTGGACAAGAAGGGTAACGAACGGTGATGTAATTTCTGCTCAAAAATGGCTTCCGGGACAGAAGTTAGAGCCAGAGGATATGAAACTAGAACGTGTTGCGAAACTTTTGAAGAAAATTCACTCCTCTAAAGCGCTTGTACAGATGATTCAAAGACTTGGGAAGCAGCCGCTTCACGCACAAGAGTTATTACAACAACTGCAACTCGTTTTAAGAGGAGATATAAGGGATGATGAAACAATTCAGCAAGGCCTTCAATATTTAATGGATTCATTAAAAGATATTGAATACAATGAATTCGTTGTATGCCATTGTGATGTAAACCATAACAACTGGATATTGTCGGATGAAGATGAGTTGTTTTTAATTGATTGGGATGGAGCTGTAATTGCTGACCCAGCTCTAGACCTTGGTATGTTATTATATTGGTACATTCCGCGCCAGGAGTGGAGTGAGTGGCTCGGTTTTTATGATATTGAAATGGATGAATCGCTGCTTAGGCGCATGAGATGGTATGTGATAGCACAAACGATTTTGTCTATTCAATGGCATACAACAAAAAAACAGCAAGCAGAAGCTGAATATTGGCATCAATATTTACAGCAACTACTTGCTTCAGAATAATACTTAAGAAAAATTGTCCATTCCAGCAATCCACTGAGTAAGTTGTTCTTGATTATTGGAAATATGGTTGTCCAAATTAGAGGAAGATTTACCCGATTGACTATAAGAATATACATCGTTTAGCATTGTTTTAGCGTCACTACTTATATTATCGTTTGCGAGTAACGATTGAATGAGGCGCTCTAATTGCTCGCATTCTGAAACTGTCCCGCAGCAATCACTTTGGTGGTTGACTAAAATATCTTTCAGCACTTCTAATTGATGTTGTTGATTAATTGGCATGAACGGATCATCCTTTCGATTGTTTTTCTCTTCAAATGTAAGAGAAAAAGCTGTTTCGTCATGGAATGTTTAATGCTGTATGTAGTTTTTATCAAAATGGTACATCTTATACTTGAAAGAAACGGACCGAGTGCTCGTACGTACTTGGTTTTTTGTTTGGTAGATTGATTAAAAAAAGAAAGAAGGAATTATTCCTTTAAAATAGTTTTGTAAAGAGAGGGAGACATCTATGCGTTTAAGACATAAACCATATGCAATGGATCGAATTAACGAGTATTCACATATCGTAATCGGAAACCCAGAGGAGCGCGCTGGTAACTGGAAAGAAGTATTTGGAAATGAACAACCAATTCATATTGAAGTAGGTACAGGTCGTGGCCGCTTTATGTATGATATGGCAAAAGCGAATCCACATATTAATTATATCGGAATTGAAAAATTCACAAGTGTTGTTGTAGATGCACTTGATAAATTAATTGAAGAAGAAGTGCCGAACTTAAAGTTAATTAATAAAGATGCTGAAGATTTAACAGTTTTCTTTGCAAAAGGTGAGATTGATCGCGTTTATTTAAACTTCTCAGATCCATGGCCAAAGAAGCGTCATACGAAGCGTCGTTTAACGTATAAAACGTTTTTACGCAATTATGAAGAAGTGTTAGTAGAAGGCGGAGAAATTCATTTCAAAACAGATAATCAAGGTTTATTTGAATATTCTCTTATGAGTATGGCTGAGTATGGTATGTTACTAACGTACTTAAGCTTAGATCTTCATAACAGCGACTTTGAAGGTAACATCATGACTGAATACGAAGAGAAATTCTCTAGTAAAGGTCATCGTATTTACCGAGTTGAAGCAAAATATCGTACAGAGCCTATGCAGTAATGCATAGGTTTTTTTACATCTAAAATAATCAGAATTTTATGTTAAGATTAATTGAAAGGGGGATGTGTAATGGAACAGTTACAAATTGGAGATATAAAAGTAACGTGGTTAAAAGGCGGAAATACACATTTAGATGGAGGGGCAATGTTTGGTGTTGTGCCGAAAGTACTTTGGTCACGTAAATATAAACATAATGACACAAATCATATTTACTTACGAACAGATCCGTTACTTTTACAAACGAAAGATGGAAATATGCTCATTGATTCAGGAATAGGAAACGGTAAGTTGGATGAGAAGATGAAACGAAATCAAGGTGTAACAGAAGAATCATCGGTTTATGAATCGTTAGAAAAACAGGGATTAAAGCCTGAAGATATTCAATATGTTTTAATGACACATCTTCATTTTGATCATGCATCTGGTCTAACAAAATGGGAAGATGATCACCTTGTGCCGGCATTTCCAAATGCGAAAGTTTACGTAAGTGAAACAGAATGGAATGAAATGAGGAATCCAAACATTAGATCACGTAATACATATTGGAAGGAAAATTGGGAGCCAATTGTAGATCAAGTTGTTACGTTCCAGCAAGAAATAGAAATTACAGATGAAATCAAGATGGCGCATACGGGTGGTCATAGTGATGGACATGCAGTTATCGCTTTGGAGAGTCAAGGGGAAACGATGCTACATTTAGCAGATCTCTTGCCGACGCACGCGCATCAAAATGTATTATGGGTAATGGCATACGATGATTATCCGATGACCTCGATTGAAAATAAACAAAAATGGATGAAGTATGGTGCTGACAAAGAGGCGTGGTTTACGTTTTATCATGATGCATATTATCGTGCTGTGAAGTGGAATGAGGAAGGGCATATCGTAGAAAAAATAGAACGGAAAACGAGTATAGAAGCATAAAAATAGGAAGTTGTTCCATCATATTTATTGGAGCAGCTTCTTTTTTATTGTGGGGTTTTGTCGGTAAGTCGATATATTTAAAAAATCGCTGATATAATTTTAATCAATACTCGCAATTTCAAAAAAATAAGAGGTTCACCTAATGGGAACCCTCCGTTTTATGCTGCTATAACCTCTAAAACAGTACCTGTTTTAGCATCAACTAAAAATTCAAATCGTTCTTGTATATCATCTAACATTGTTGTAAGACCGCCGCGATAAACTTCATATGCGACATCATATTTTTCAAATGTCTCTGGAACCATATGTACCCAAGAGCCAGTAATTTCACCTTTATGACTTAATGCTTGTTTCACCATTTTCAATGCTTTTTCTGAAGAAATATGGGATTGTTCTTGTACTTTGTTTGCAACGAGATAACCAGCTGCGAACCCAACGCCAAGACCTGCTACTAAACCTTTCCAGCTCATATATTCACCTCAATTCTATAAAATAAAAATAGTGTACCAATAATAATTATAAAGCAAATACAGCTAAAAAAGAAGAAACTAGAAACATTTCGAAAATTTCGTTACAATAAAAGAGGTATTCTACTAAGGTTTGAAAGAAGGGGACTTCGTGAATAAAGAGACATTGCAATTATTTCGTACGTTAACAGAATTACAAGGTGCATCAGGTTTTGAACATGATGTACGCCGTTTTATGAAACAAGAATTAAGCAAATATGCGGATGAAATTGTACAAGACGGTTTAGGTAGCGTATTTGGTCTGAAAAAAGGGGACGAAACTGGCCCGCGTGTTCTTGTAGCAGGTCATATGGATGAAGTAGGTTTCATGGTTACGCAAATTACGAAAAACGGAATGCTTCGTTTTCAAACGTTAGGCGGCTGGTGGAGCCAAGTTTTATTAGCGCAGCGTGTACAAGTTATGACGAAGAATGGTCCTGTTATTGGGGTTGTTGGTTCTATTCCTCCTCATTTATTAAGTGACGCGCAACGTGCAAAACCGATGGATATAAAAAATATGTTAATTGATATAGGTGCAGATAGTTATGAAGATGCGATTGAAATTGGTGTAAAACCAGGACAACAAATCGTGCCGATTTGCCCATTCACACCGATGGCAAATGAGAAGAAAATTATGGCGAAAGCTTGGGACAACCGTTACGGATGTGGTCTTGCAATCGAATTGTTAAAAGAATTAAAAGATGAAACATTACCAAATACATTATATTCTGGTGCTACTGTACAAGAAGAAGTAGGTCTTCGCGGAGCGCAAACAGCTGCAAATATGATTCAACCAGACATTTTCTATGCGCTTGATGCAAGTCCAGCAAACGATGCATCTGGTGACAAAACGCAGTTCGGTCAATTAGGAAAAGGTGCTCTTCTTCGTATTTACGATCGCACGATGGTAACACATAGAGGAATGCGCGAATTCATTTTAGATACAGCAGAAACAAACAACATTCCGTACCAATACTTTATTTCACAAGGTGGTACAGATGCGGGCCGTGTACATACAAGTAACTCTGGTATCCCATCAGCAGTAATTGGTGTTTGTGCACGCTACATTCATACACATGCTTCAATTTTACATGTTGATGATTATGCAGCGGCGAAAGAATTAATTACGAAGCTTGTAAGAACAACAGATAAAACGACGTTAGAGACAATTAAGAATAACGCGTAGAAAAGAAGGGCTGAAGAGCCTTTCTTTTTTTAGGTGGGAGAGATGCCCCGGCGTTGTGTGGTTGCGATGCTTCCATGTATAAAGAGTAAATTGATTAAGGTAAAATGATGAATTTTTATAGAGGTGAACGAAATGAAAGTAGTAGTAGGATCGAAGAATAAGACGAAGGTTGGGGCTGTGGAGAAGGTTTGGAAAGATGCTGAAATTACATCTCTTTCTGTTCCTTCAGGGGTAGCAAATCAGCCGTTTTCAGATGAAGAGACGATGCAAGGAGCGATTAATAGAGCGAAACGAGCGCTAGAGGAAGGAGAAGCTCCAATCGGTATTGGACTAGAGGGCGGTGTGATGAAAACAGAGCACGGTTTATTTATGTGTAACTGGGGCGCACTAGCAACAAGTGATGGGAAAGTATTCGTGGCTGGAGGGGCGCGTATTACGTTACCAGACGATTTTTTAGCACCTCTTGAAGATGGCAAGGAGTTAAGTGAAGTGATGGAAGAGTTTGTACATAGAAAAGACATTCGTAGTCACGAAGGTGCGATCGGTATTTTTACAGATGATTATGTCGACCGCACGGAATTATTTGTACACGTTGTTAAGTTACTTGTTGGGCAATATAAGTATGACAAAAAGCAAGCATAAACCTTGCACCATGCGCGATGTATGGTAGTATAAAAGAAAGATTATAACATGAAAACATGCACTCGTTAGAGGAGGAAATATAGATGAAGTCATTAGAAAGCATGGAGCAATTCCAACAATTAAAAAATGAAGAGAATGTAGTCTTTATGTTCTCAGCAGAATGGTGCCCAGACTGCCGTTTTGTAGACCCATTTATGCCAGAAGTAGAAGAGAAATATAGTGATTTCTCATTTTACTATGTAGATCGTGATGAGTTTATTGATCTATGTGTAAAATTAGACGTATTTGGCATTCCGAGCTTTGTAGCGTACAATAAGGGTGAAGAAACTGGTCGCTATGTAAACAAAGATCGTAAAACACAAGAACAAATCGAAGAGTTCATTGAAGGTTTAAAATAAGGCAATTTGCCAATTGAATTGTAAAACAACCTCTACCTTCGCGGGGGAGGTTATTTTTTTGGAAAGGAGGAAAAAGAGATGAAGATGACAAGTAAAAAGATGAAAGACGAGTTAATGAAGAAATTATCTCGCTCAGAATGGGACTTTCAGTATGATAGCGAGAAAGAAGTTCTACGTATAGAACAGAAAGACTCGAAAAAAGGTATTAACGTATCGCTTCCAGGAGTTGTGGCGAAATGGGAAGTGAACAAAGAAAAGGCAATTGAAGAGGTTGCTTATTACGTACAAGAAGCGCTAATTGCGATGCATAAAGAAGAAAATAGCGGAGCGAAAATTTTACCTGTTATTCGCTCTACTTCTTTCCCGAAACAAGCAGAAGAAGGAAATCCGTTTATTATGACGGATCATACGGCGGAAACACGTATTTACTACGCGTTAGATTCTAATAAAACGTATCGACTAATTGATGAGCGTTTATTACAAAAGTTAGAGCTTACAGAACAACAAGTACGTGAAATGGCATTATTCAATGCTCGCTCATTAGGTTATGAATTTAAGCAGGATACAGTAGCAGGTAATACATTCTACTTTTTAAACACAAACGATGGGTATGATGCGACGCGTATTTTAAACGAATCGTTACTACAATCGATGCGTGAAAAGATTTCTGGTGACATGGTTGTTGCTGTTCCTCACCAAGATGTATTAATTATTGCTGATATCGTTAACGAAATCGGTTATGATATTATTGCACAAATGACAATGAAATTTTTTGCCGAAGGGCATGTTCCGATTACATCACTTTCATTCGTATATGAAGATGGAGAATTTGAACCAATCTTTATTTTAGCGAAGAATCGGAAGAAGACAGATGGAAAAGAGAAAGGATGAACGAAGTGAACGTTTTTTACAACCTTGAAGGAATTGGTGACACTTTAATTGTTGCCTTACAAGATATTACTTTAGAGAACCGTACTTTTGATCGCAAAGGAGATGTTGCTCGCGTTTATAATCGTGAAAGCAACGTAACGGGAGGATTCAACATCTTTAATGCATCTTCTTATTTAGAAGTAACGGAAACAGGTAACCTTACATTAACGAAAGAGCTTGTTGAGAAAATCAACGAAATTTTAGCGAAGAACGGCTTTGAAGAAACAGTAGAAGCAGATCTTTCTCCGAAATTTGTTGTAGGTTATGTAGCTGAAAAAGAAAAGCATCCAAATGCTGATAAGTTAAACATCTGTAAAGTAGAAATCGGTACAGAAACATTACAAATCGTATGTGGCGCACCAAACGTTGATGCAGGACAAAAAGTTGTCGTTGCAAAAATCGGTGCTGTAATGCCAAGCGGTATGTTAATCAAGCCAGCTGAGCTTCGCGGTGTTCCTTCTTCTGGAATGATCTGCTCTGCACGTGAATTAGAGCTTCCAGACGCTCCACAAGAAAAAGGTATTCTTGTATTAGAAGATAGCTTTGAAGTTGGACAAGAGTTTAAATTTTAATTGATATAAGAAAAGAGAGGTTGTCCTTTTGGACAGCCTCTTTTTTTGTCATTTTTGTTGGTAAGTCGAAATTTCGTGTTGAATCGTTGATATATTGAGAGTTGTGATAGATATACTCAAAAAATCGTTAATATGATAAGGATGTCACCTTTTTTCTTAAAATCTATATTGTATTTTATAAACAAACTAGTTAAAATTTAGAAAAATAGAAGGGGATAGACGTATGAAACAACAACCAAAAATCGCAGAACTTCTAAAACGAATTGAAACTTCAAAACAGCAAGATGTTGAGCTAGGTACTTATGAAATATATGTGTTTAGTGAAAGTGAATTAGAAAAAGGACAAATCGGTTACCGATATGATAAACATAAAAAGTCATTAATAAGTGAAGAAAACGGAAAGTGGCAAGAAGGATGGATTGCAATTGGATATGAAACGGATATGGGCGATCCGATTTTCGTAAATATAGATGATGACGCTTATCCAGTTTATACTGCAGAACGTGGTACAGAAACATGGCAGCCAGTTTATATTGGAAATATGGATGAGATTATAGGGCAATTATAAGAAAAACTTTGAATCTGGTGCAAAGTGATAGGAGAGAAGTATGAAGTATATAAAAATAATGGGCATGATTGCATTCATTGGAATATATATGGCTGGTTGTTCACAAGAGCAGCCGAAAAAAGAAACTACATCTTCTATACAAGAGAAAAGAAAAGCTAACAAAGAAGACGCACCGATAGAAAAGCAACAAGAAGAAAAGAAAGAAGAATCGCAAGCAATTCAAACGAATGAACAAGTAGAACATAGGCAAGAGGAAGTATCAGCCGAGGAAAAGAAAGAAGAAGAAACTATGCCGGTGCAGCCAACTGAGCAACCAGTGCAAAATAATGAACAAAAAGTAGAGAGTAATGAAAAACAAGGAAAGTTTCTCGTCGTTATTGATCCAGGGCATCAACAAAAAGCGAATTTAAATTTAGAGCCGATTGGACCAGGGGCAACAACGAAAAAATATAAAGTGACAGACGGTACAACAGGTGTTGTGACGAAAAAGAGAGAGGCTGTATTTGTATTAGAAATGGCTTTTTTATTAAAAGAAAAGCTTGAAGCAAAAGGGATACAAGTGTTAATGACGAGAACGTCACAAGACGTTGATATAAGTAATAAAGAACGAGCGACATTCGCAAATAATCATAAGGCAAATTTATTTTTACGTCTTCATGCAGATGGTTCTGAAAATCCGAATCAAAGTGGATTTGCTGTATTGACGCCAGCAGAAGGAAGTCCGTACACGAAAGAGATTTATGCTGAAAGTCTTCAAATCTCTCAAACGATTGTAAATAAAATGAGAGAGAATCAGCAAGTGAAAGTGAATGGAATTAAATTCAGGGATGATCTTTCTGGATTTAATTGGGCAAAAGTTCCTGGTGTACTATTAGAACTTGGGTTTATGTCAAACCATGAAGAGGATAAAAAATTATCTGACCCGCAGTATGTAAATTCTTTATTGCAAAGTGTAACGGATAGTGTTGATGAATATCGGAGGAGTAAAGCTTAAGCGCAGTCTTACATGAAAGGCTGCGTTTTTCCATATGAAAACACTCGTAAATTAGAATATTGTGGATAAATATGACATGCTTAATTTTACCTGCACTTTTTGCCGAATGCTGATACAATAAAGGATGTTACTATTTAGTAGAAAGAGTGGTAAGCATGTTAGATTGGATGAAAAAGCTGTTTAACAAAGAGGAAGAACAAACAGCGATGAATAAAGAAGTACCAAAGCAAATGGAAAGTCAGCCGAAAATTCCGCGTGTAAACCACTACACTGAAGCAAGAGAAGCACAAATGGCAAGTAGGAATGCAGGTAAATGCCGTTTTCCATTAGTACCGGATAATGGGTTTGATGAAGAGGATGTTATAGAAGCAGGGCATTTTGAAGAACAACCTGTTCAAGCTGTAACGTATGAAGATCAGCCTATTCAAAGAGGAATAAAAGTGGAAAGAAGCAGACGACCGTATGTGGAGAAGGTAGTTTCTACATATGAAGAACCGGAAGTGCAATATGAACCGGAGCGAGAGTCTGTCATTAAAAAGGCATCTGCACCAGTGCAAGAAAGTAACCGTAGACCATTTCGTCCAACAGAAATGATTTCGCCAATTTACGGATATAATCGTCCTTCTGTAGAGAAAAAGGAAGAAAAGCAGGAGGAAGTAAAGGAAAGAGAAGATCTTGAAATATCTGTAGAGGGCAAAGCAGTTGTTGATGCATGGTTAGAGAAAAAAGGATATACATTATCGGATTTCTCAGAAGGGCAAGCAACGTCTTCTTCGCCTAGTCATGAATCAGTTGGTCAACAAGATAAAAAGAAAGAAAAATCAGTTGTTGATCAATGGCTAGAGAAAAACGGTTATGAAATTGAACGCCAAGAGCCTTTAGTAGAAGAAAAAGAAGTGATTCAAGAAATGAGTACACCGCAGGAAGTTTCAGCGGATGAATTACTTCATAAAACAGTAGCTGAGCAGATGGAAAGTGCTGAGCTAGAAAAAGATGTAGTGGTGTTAAACGAAAACAATCTACAAGAAGAATTAGTAGCTTCTAAAGTAGAGCACGAGGATACAATATTATTAGAAGAAATTAAACGTAATACAGAAATAGAACAACCTACTATTGAAGTAGAAAAGCAAACTTCACAAGAATCAGTGATTGTCAAAGCAGAAGAAAAACTTGAAGAAACAATCATTGTGGAAATACCAGAAGAACTAGAAGAAGTGGAAGTAATTACAGAAACAGAAGAAACAGAAGAAGTAGAAGTAATTGCAGAAA
>NZ_JXIS01000105.1:0-11446 GCF_000836715.1 Bacillus sp. L_1B0_5
AACCCCTAAAGGGTTTCCCAACACTCTTTTTTTACGTTAACTAGAATTTTAAAAGAAATCCTTCATCATTTTAGCATCTTTAATATTCACTATCATACTTTCTACCTTATCTTTCTTCTCATCTTTAGCAATTGTAATTTGTTCCTTATTATCAATCCAAACAAGAAATTCTTCTTTTGAGTCATCTTTATATGTAACGGTCATAGTAGAATGCGCAGATTGTTTCTTTTTTTGATCTAAAGTGATAGTTTTAGGTGTTCCATTTTGAACTGCCGAAACGATAGATTTTATCATTTCTTCATTGTCTGTTTGAGATTTGGAAGTAGTATTATTTGTTGTTTTGAGTATTTCAATGTCTGTAATATTAGCGGAATTTAATTGAAATGTATTTTGTGTATGTTCTTGCTTAGCCTGCGAAGTTTTATCTGTAGCCGAGGTGTTTGTACAGCCTATTAAAGTAAAAGATAGAGCGGCTAGAGCGCATATAGATATGATTTTTTTCATAGTATCCCTCCTCAAGTTTAATTGTAACAATATTCTGTTAATTTAGGTAGTTATTGTAAGGAGAAGATGTTTTAAAGTGGTAAATGATGTTGTTCATTTTCTATTAAAATCAAAATTCACATAACTTTTTTCATATTTTATGTTTAACATTTTGAAAATGGGTGTACTACATATAATATAACAAATAATTCATTTTAAAGGAGGAAGTTAAAGATGGAAACGAAGTATAGTAAACCTTTTGTATATGAATTTATTACGGAGAAAGAGGTCATGAATGCGGCAAATGATCTAGTGAAGAAAGGAATAGAACAAAAAGATATTTATGTGTTAACACATGAGAAAGAGAGGACAGATAGAATTGCAGATAATGCAGACGTGAATACAATTGGGATAAAAGAGGAAGGACTTGGGACAAGCATTATTAACGTCTTTCAAAAAACAGGAGATCAGTTAAGAAATAAAATGCAAGAGTTAGGGCTTAATGAGGAAGAAGCGAACTTTTATGAAGAAAAGCTGGATGAAGGAAAAATCTTGTTATTCGTTAAGGATTTAGAAAGAGTTGGTGAATGGTTACAAGAAAGAAGATGCACGTATTCTATTTAATTTGTATCCTTTAAATCTATAAATCTATTATGAAAAGGAGATGGGAAATATGAGTGAGAGCGGGCTAAAAGAACAAATTACAGGTAAAGTTGAAAAGAAAAAAGGACAAGTAAAAGAAGGGATTGGTGAAATTACTGAAGATAGAGAGTTGAAAAATGAAGGAAAGTGGGAGAAGACGAAGGGAACTATAAAAGAAAAAGTCGGAAAAGTGAAACAAAAGATAAGTGATGGGTTGGATAATAAAGAATAATACATGTTTATCAAGCTTTGGTTACATACCAAAGCTTGATAAATCAAATATAAAAACAATATAGGAGGTTTAATTGTGGGACTTATTATTACGTGTATTGTAGGTGGACTTATTGGTGCGTTAGCCGGAATGATTACGGGAAAAGACTTTCCTTTAGGTATAGTTGGTAATGTGATTGCTGGTTTAATTGGATCTTGGGTAGGTAGTGCATTATTTGGTCATTGGGGTCCTGAATGGGGAGGCATTTTTGTTCTTCCAGCGTTATTAGGTGCAATCGTCTTTATTTTAATCATTACATTCTTCTCTAGAATGCTGCGGAAAGCGTAAGTATGATAATGAATGGTAATCTTAAGTTTATTATATATAACTATAAAGTGAATGAACTGATAAATATACATAAAAAAGCATCCAATTAAACTAATTTGGATGCTTTTTTAATGTAATCTACATAGGAATGAGCGGGGGATGAAGGCCCCCCGCTCATTGAAATTACACTTTCTATTATGTATTAAACCATCGTTACTTTTTCACAATTATTTATTCTTACGACCTGCCTCGGTTCTATATGAGATAAGTCCTCGCTATTACCTATATCAACTACAATTGTATTTGTTAGTATGTTAATAATGGAACCAACTAACGTTGTAGCATGATCGTGTCGATAAGAAAATTGAACAAAATCTCCCTTTTTAAAGTTGTGCTCTTCCATAGATAGATCCCCCTAAAAATAATGTTTATACATTATACATACACAAATTTATAAGTTTTAAACATTCGGTAGTATTTTTTAAGTGTTAAGCCGAGAAAGGTGTAGAAAATTTATTTATAATGAAAATAAAAAAATATGTTTAAAACTAATTTTTATGGGTAATTAAATAGTAAAAGTTCGAGATAAGGGGGCGGAAATGATGAATTTGGAAATAAATATTTTGCAAAATGATGTAGGTTATACGGTACAACTTAATGGTGAAATTGATGCGTATACGGCATCAGATTTAAAAAATAAGATTATGCCTATTGCAAGCGAGAAAGAGGTTTATATCGTAGTAGATTTTAACAAGGTAGATTATATGGATAGTACTGGTTTAGGTGTTTTTATAGCGCTATTAAAAGCAGTTAAGAAAAATGATGGCAAGCTAGAGTTTATCGGTGTATCTAAAAGATTAAAAAGATTATTTGATATTACAGGGTTAACAGAAATATTAAACTTGAATTCCGATTTTGAAAAAGTAGAAAGAAGGTGACTAGGGATGATGGAGAAATTTGAAAAGATAGAAATGAAAATTCCTGCAAAGGCAGAATATGTGGCTATTATTCGTTTAACAATGGCTGGTGTTGCGAATCGAATGGGCTTTGCTTATGACGATATAGAAGATATGAAAATTGCTATTAGTGAAGCATGTACAAACATTGTACAACATGCATACAAAGAAGACGTCGGAGAAATTACAATTGTCTTTGGCTTATATGAAGATCGATTAGAAATTATGGTTGCGGATAATGGGGTTAGCTTTGATTTTAGCAGCTTAAAAAGGAAAGTTGGTCCGTATGATATTAGTAAACCAGTAGAACATTTGCCGGAAAATGGTTTAGGTTTATATTTAATCAATACGTTAATGGATGATATACAGATTATGCATGATGAGGGCATGACAGTTTTAATGACAAAATATATACAAAGAGAGCAGGTGGAGAATGATGGAAATCCAATCTCAACCTACAACTCTTACTAAAGAAGACGTTATTAAGCTAATTGCAGAATTCCAACAAAACCAATGTAATGAAGCGCAGGAAAGGTTAGTTGATCATTATAAAAATCTCGTATATTCCATTGCATATCGCTATTCAAAAGGCGGGCCGATGCATGAGGATATTATACAAGTAGGGATGTTAGGGCTCTTAGGCGCAATAAGAAGGTATGATTATTCGATAGGGAATGCTTTTGAGCCTTTTGCAATACCTACAATAGTAGGCGAAATAAAGAAGTATTTACGTGATAAAACTTGGGGTATTCACGTTCCAAGGCGAATTAAAGATTTGGGTGGGAAAATTAAACTTGCGATAGAGGAGTTAACAGATCACCTGCAACGTTCACCGAAGATAATAGAAATTGCAAATCATTTAGGACTATCGGAAGAGGAAGTTCTAGAGATTATGGATGCTAAAAATAATTATCGAGTATCTTCCTTAGATGATGTAGTTGAAAATTCATCGGATGGAAGTTCGGTAGCGAGAATTGAATCTGTAGGTGAAGTAGAGCAAGGGTATGAACAGACAGAAAGACGTCTCGTTTTAGAGGATATTTTTAACGTATTAAATGATACGGAAAAGAGCGTTATTCATTATATATTTGGAGAAAATTTAAATCAAAAAGATACAGGGGAACGGTTAGGTATTTCACAAATGCACGTTTCTCGTATTAAAAGACAAGCGATAAGTAAATTGAAGCAAGCAGCATTTTTAGATACATAAAAATTTAAAATAATTATGTTTAAAACATGAGAAAAGGGGTACTTATTAAGTATAGGAGGAGATATGAAAATGTCACACGATGTGAACGAACTAATCGAAGGATTGAATGAAGATTTAGCAGGAGAATACTCAGCAATTATTATGTATAACCATAATGCAGCTACAGTTTCTGGTATATATAGACAAGTGTTAAAACCTTTCTTTGAATCTGAAATTAGTGATGAACAAGGACATGCCCTATATTTAGCGGAGAAAATTAAGACGCTAGGTGGTACACCTACTACGATCCCTTTACCAGTGAAACAAGTAGAAGATGTTAGAGAAATGTTAGAATCAGCTAGACAATCAGAATATGAAACAATTAAGCGTTATGAAACGAGAAAAGAACAGGCAGCGAAATTAAATATGACAGAGTTAGTTGTAAAACTAGAAGATATGATTGCAGATGAAACAAATCATATGGAAGAATTAGATCGTCTTTTAAATGATAAAGCAATGGTTTTAAATTAAAAGTAGAAATTTATAGAGTGAAAGAACAAATTCCTATTTCTAGGGGTTTGTTCTTTTGTTGTATAAATATGTTTGAGTAAGAAATTTTCATTTTGTAACTGAGTATGTAATACTAGAAAAATAGAAAATGATAATAGATTTACATTTTAAATAAGAAAAGGGGAAATAACTTGTGTCCATTTTAATTGTCGATGATAATCCGGTTAACATATTTGTAATTGAGAAGATTTTAAAACAAGCCGGATATCATGATCTTGTATCGCTCAATTCTGCACAAGAGCTCTTCGAATACATACAGTTTGGAAAAGATTCTTCCAGGCATAATGAAATTGATTTAATACTATTAGATATTATGATGCCTGAAATTGATGGACTTGAAGTTTGTAGGCGATTACAAAAAGAGGAGAAGTTTAAAGATATCCCTATTATTTTTGTTACAGCTTTAGAGGATGCAAATAAATTGGCCGAAGCTCTTGATATGGGGGCAATGGATTATATTACGAAACCTATAAATAAAGTTGAATTATTAGCACGTATGCGTGTAGCGTTACGCTTGAAATCAGAATTAAATTGGCATAAAGAACAAGAAGAAAATCTTCGGAATGAACTAGATTTAGCTACGCAAGTACAAAGAAACTTATTAAGTAGCCCATTAAGAGAAGATCATATAAAAATTGAAGCAAGTTACTTGCCTTCATTTAAACTAGCTGGAGATATGTATTATTGGTATAAAATCGATGAAAATCGCTACGGTATTATATTATTAGATGTGATGGGACATGGTGTATCTGCTTCATTAGTTTGTATGTTTATTTCGTCTGTATTACGTGAAACAATTAAATGTTTAATTGATCCAGAACTCGTTATTAAAGAATTAAATAAATATATGACCCTTTTACATAATGAAAATGATAATATTCCTTATTATTTTACGGCGATATACTTAGTTGTTAATACAGAAGATAGAACAGTTGAATATGTAAATGCAGGGCATCCTTCTGGATATGTTTTAGTTGATGAAACAAATGTAGTTGAACTAGATCGCGGGAGTTGTGCCGTAGGATTTTTTGATGAAATAAAAGTTAAAAAGACAGTTATACCTTTTGAGAAGAACGCTCAAATATTATTGTTTACAGATGGTGTTCTTGAAGCAATTGCAAATGATGAATTTGAGTCTGAAGAGAAATTACGTACTTTTACAGAAAGAAAATGGGGAGATTTAGAAGGCGAGATAGAAGGGTTTTACAAGGAAGAACAAAAGAAAGCGCAATCAGATGATATGTGTCTAATTATGATACAAACGAATGCGAAATAAAAAGCGTATGAAATCCAAACAGAGGATTTCATACGCTTTTTATCCCGCATTAACGGGCAGTAAGACTCCCACCAAAAAATTTAGTCTGAAGCAAAGAAGGTAGGTGGGAGATCAACTGCCCGTAAACGCCCGATTGGTTCAACTAATAATCAGTGGGGGATACCCCCCACTGATTAAAGTTTCACTTTATTGTATTTTTTGATAAATTTGTTCACTAGGATTAAATTGGGTATAATGCGGCATTATATTTGAAAAACGAAGAGTTTCTTTATTTCCTAAACATAGAAATCCATTGTGACTTAAGCTTTCATAAAATAGTTGCTGCACTTGATTTTGAAGTTTACTTGTAAAGTAAATTAAAACGTTACGACAAAGTATAATATGAAACTCGTTAAAAGATTGATCGGTTACTAAATTATGCTGTGCAAAAATAATGTTTTGTAACAGTGAAGGATTAAAATAAGCAAAACGATTATCTGTTGAATAATAGTTAGAAAATGCTTGTGTACCGCCAGCTTGTAAATAGTTTTTCGTATAAGTTTGCATTTTATTTAACGGGAGGATAGCTTGTTTTGCTTTTTCTAACACATTTGTATTCATATCTGTTGCGTAAATAACCGACTTTTCACTTAATCCTTCTTCGTGAAGTAAGATGGACATCGATAATACTTCTTCACCAGTTGCGCATCCAGCATGCCAAATTCTAATTTCAGGTTGCTTTTTCAATTCAGGAATAACATGCTCTCTTAGCGCTTTAAAAAAGGCAGGGTTACGGAACATCTCAGTTACATTAATCGAAAAATCATTTAATAACTGTTCTAAAACCCCTTCCTCGTGAATTACTTTTTCAATTAATTTTGAAATGGTTGGGATATTAGAGAGCTGCATTCGATTACAAATCCTTCTATAAATAGATGTGCGAGCATATTGGCGAAAATCAAATCCTGATAGTTTAAATACCGCTTCCAATAGTAATTCAATTTCTAAGTTCGTGCGCTCATCCGTATCTACTGATGGATCAAAATTATAATACTTATTTTCCACTCCAACTAAACCTCACTTATTTTATTAACCATACACTCATTACCGAATAGAGTTGATGTAGATTTAATGGTTTACTTATATAATCTGAAGCGCCAGCAGATAAACATTTTTCCTTATCATTTGGCATTGCTTTAGCAGTTAATGCGATAATAGGTATTTCATGTAACCCTAAGTTCATTCGGATATTTTCCATCGTTTCATAACCGTCCATATTAGGCATCATAATATCCATTAAAATAAGGTCAATATTTGTATTGCTTTTTAGTATTTCTAAACACTCTATGCCGTTTTGGGCAGTAATAATGTTGGCATTTTGTTTTTTTAATGCATTTTGTAACGCAAATATATTTCGATGATCATCATCGACAATTAAAATGTTTTTCTCTTGGAAGACGTTATTTGTTTCGGTAGTAACGATAGTTTCTTCAACAACTTCAGCAGGAATAACATCTTCTATCGTTGCTGCGACTTCTAAATTGGATAACTGTATATCATGTAATCCATTTGGAAGGTTAGGAATATATACTGTGAAAGTACTACCTTCTCCTACATTACTCTCTAACGTAATCCAACCACCTAACAATCTAGCAAACTCTTTACAAATAGATAAACCTAATCCTGTACCACCATACTTTCGAATCGTTGCTCCATCTGCCTGTTGAAAGGCTTCGAAAATAAGTTCATGCTGTTCTTTAGCGATACCAATACCAGTATCTTTTACTGAAATTGTAATCCAATCTTTACTTATAGACTGCATATCATGACTTAAATTGGTTGTTTCTATTGAATCGAAATGTAAATTCACGGATCCTTTTTCCGTGAATTTAAATGCATTGGATAATAAGTTTTTAATAATTTGCTCAATCCGTTTTGCATCTGTATAAAACAAATCAGGAATCGTATCACTGTCTTCAATAGTAAATTCGACATTTTTTTGTGCAGCTATATGTAAAAAGTTTTGATGCATATTGGCTGCCATGTCACTTATGTTCGTTGCTTCAAAAATGATGTCTAGTTTGCCTGCTTCTACTTTAGATAAATCTAGTATGTCATTAATTAAAGTAAGTAAGTCTTTCCCTGATGAATGAATGACAGTTGCTAGTTCAATTTCATCATCCGATAAATGATTATCATGATTTTCTCGTAACATTTCAGATAATAATAAAATACTATTTAACGGTGTGCGTAATTCATGTGACATATTTGCTAGGAACTCAGATTTGTATTTTGAGCTGCGTAACAACTCGCTTGCTTTTTCTTCTAATTCTGATTTGGTAATTTGTAAGTCAGCTGTCTTTTGTTCAGCTTCTTCAGTTCTAGACTCTAATTGTTCATTCGTTGTTCGTAATTCTTCAGCCTGCATTTGTAGTTCTTCAGCTTGCGTTTGTAATTCTTCTGATTGAACTTGTAACTCTTCGGTCATTGCTTGTGATTCATGTAAAAGAGTTTGAATTCGCATACGTCCTATAATGCTATGGATTGTTAAACCTAGATTATCAATAGTTTGTTGAATTAAATCTTGATGTAAGTCTGAAATCTCAGTTACACTTACTAACTCCATTACTGCAATCACCTCATCCTCAAATAAGATAGGGATGACTAGTAGATTTTTAGGACGTATTTCTAATACTCCGCTAGTGACATAACGAAACTCTTCGGGTATATCCCTGAGAATAAAACTTTTCTTTTCTAAGGCAGACTGTCCAATGAAACCTTCACCCATTTTAATGGATTGTTTTCCAATATCAGCACCTTGATCGGCGAAAGAAGCTTTTTTCACATAGTAGACAGTTTCTTCATATTCTTCACGTACATAAAATGCACCGCAAGAAGTTTGCGTTTTTTGTATAATTCCACTAAGAATTTTTTTACCTAACATCTCAATAGAAGATACACCTTGATACATTAAAATTAATTCTGCAAGCTCAGTTTGTAACCACTCTCTTTTCGATATTTCGTCTAGTAAGTGGTTCGTTGTATGAGCAAGATCTTTTATTTCATCATGTGTATTTACATGAATTCTTTCCGTAATTTTTTCTTTAGAAGAAATTGATTTAATAGCTTGAATTACATTTTTAATCGTTTTTGTAATGGAATTCGAAATATAGAGTGAAACAATAATGGAAATAAAAGAAAGTAAGAACAATAAACTGTATAACCAAATCTCTAATTTATTATTTTCAATATCTAATTGTGCAGCTCTTTTTTTCGTTAGTTGCTCCTCAGTGCTCCGGAAGTTAGTTAGCTGCGACTGTAATGACTGAATTTGAGTCGTGTCAATTGTTTGTACATTATTACTATTATTATTTGTAATGAGTGGGTGAATCTCTTTATTAATCCAACTAGTAATGTTTTCGTTAATCTGTTTTAATTTTTCTTGCTGAGAGGGGTTATCCTCTAATAAAGAAAAAAGATCTTGATAATGTTTTTCGTAATCCTTTTCCGCAGAGTTAAGGGATTGCACGTAATTAGGGTTATTAGAAATGATAAACCCTTTCGCTTTATTTTCAATTGTTAGTAACTCTTTCTCCACTTGATTCGTTAAATTGAGAACTTTAAAATCGTGATCAATAATAAAATTACGAGATTTTTGTAAGTTGGAAATCTCATTGTTTAACATAATGAAAGAAACAAGTAAGAACAAAATGATAACTAAATAACCAGCCATAATTTTGTAACGAATACTAAATTTTGCTTTCGAGTTCATTAAAAATTCCTACCTTCAAGGTTATTAAAACTTTTCTATTTTAAAGAATGAAAAACGTAATATATATTATATCAGTTTTCATAAGGCCAAACTAGAAATCCCCCTATTGTATTAGGGGGTTCTTTTTTAATAGAGGAAATCATTTTGAAATATAAAAACATATATGAAAGGTAGTAAACGAGGGAATAGAGGGTAACAAACATTCTAAGAAGGGAAGAGTGTTCTTAAAGCTCTTTTTGCATCTATTCCTTCAAAAATAAATAATATAAGATCTTTCTTTTTTACAGTAAGGAAAAAGGATACTAGAGTGCTTAAATTTTTGATTGATGTCATTGTTCCATGTTTACTTATAAACAAATTAGCTTGAAATGTTGTCATTAAAGCATAAAAATGATGAATCTGAGTTATTGTAGGTGTTTCATTATAAGAAATAGTAGTAGAGTGAATGGCGTTCATCGTAATATTCCTTTCCATATAGTAAGCATAACAATATAAACATACCCGTTTTAAAAAATGTTAAACATATAAATAAGAAAAAATATAAGTATAGTTTTTTACGTTTAGAAAAGGTTAGGAAGGGTATACATATACTACAAAGAGATTGACTGAAGATGAATTGTAAGATGTCTATGTTTAGTAGATTAGTCCATCAAAATATACTTTTACTTTAAATAAAAAGGAGCCTGGTATACATGAATGAAATGATGATTGATATTACATTTGATTTAATTTACTTGTTAAGTAGTTCGCTTGTAGTGCTTTTACTATTCGCTTTTTTCGTAAATGGTTATGTTAATAAGAAGATTAGTGTATACAGAAATGAAGAAAAATAAAGAAACATTATATAAAATTTTAGGAGGTTAATAGTTATGGATTTAGATAGAAAAATAGTAGGTGTTTTTAGAACAATTGATGATGCGGCACTCGTTATTAATGAATTAAATGATAAAGGATACTCAGCAGATAACATTTCAGCTATTGCGAAAGATCAAAAGGAAATTGAACACCTTGAAGAAAAATCGGGTGAAAAAGTAAATCATGAAACTGCACATAAAGCGGATATCTTTTCAGCGACAGGGCTTGTAGCAGGAGGTGTAGCAGGCGGACTCGGTGGTTTATTAACAGGTCTTGGTATACTTGCCGTTTCTGGAATGGGTCCAATCGTAGCAGCAGGACCGATCGCAGCAGCTATTGGAGGAGCCGGTATTGGCGGAGGAGCTGGAAGTTTAATAGGAGCATTTATAGGGTTAGGAATTCCAGAAGAACATGCTAAAAAGTATGAAGAATATATTTACGATGGCAATATATTAATTTTAGTAGATGCAAAATTAGACGATAAGTTAGAAATCTATAAAATATTTGATAAGCATAATGCCTATAACTCTGATTTCTTTAAATAAAATGATGAAAAATGTAAACAAAGTGAATATCGTTTTTTTTTTTGATCTTACAACTTTGGCGCGGCCGAGGAGTCGTATGACTATAAGAGAGGAAGGGCTTATAGTAAAAGATCAAGTTCTATCATGTTATTTAAAAGGGAAGAGGTGCCTTTTCGTGATTGTAAAAATATTAAAGGATAGCAGTAATAGTTTCCTTTGTACAGTTCAAAGTAAAAATGGAGAGAAGTATGTGAAGAAGTGGTTTAGTAAACATGAAAACAATGAAGAATTAGGGCGACCAACCTTTAAAGAAGTAGAAAAGGATTGGAAAGAAAATAGAGAATCGTTTATGTATCCCAATGTTAAAGCGCTTTATTAAAATTAAACATAATGTGCGCTTTATTATTACAAAACTGTCACATTCCTGTAAGGTAATTCAATGGATTAGATACTTTTTCCATGTCATAATAAAGACATAAGAAAGCTTATCAAAACTACAACTTATTAGGAGAGTGTCAGTCATGATTGTAACAACAACTTCTGGAATTCAAGGTAAAGAGATTATTGAGTATATCGATATTGTAAATGGTGAAGCTATTATGGGTGCAAACATTGTACGCGATTTATTCGCTTCTGTTCGTGATGTTGTCGGTGGCCGTGCT
>NZ_JXIS01000106.1:0-63534 GCF_000836715.1 Bacillus sp. L_1B0_5
TTATTTTAGTTTTGCAACACCCTCTAATAGACAACTACTGCAAGAGTTATAGTTTTTATGTTTTCATTTATCTTTTAATCAGATGAATGCTTTTTTAGTACATAATAAAAAATATAAAAAAATATCCAGAAAAACTGTCACAAAATCTATTTTTCTGGTTTCTCTATAATACAGGTATCAAATTGAAAGTGAGGTTTAAACGAACATGTTAACCATAGAAAATGAAGAAAGTCATGCTTCTGATATGACCTTTGAAGATTTATTTAAGCAGTACTATGCTTACGCTGTGAAACAAATCATCTGGATTGTTAAAGATCAATCTATCGCTGAAGAGTTAGCGCAAGAAGTATTTTTACAATTATATCGTAGCGATTGGAAAGGAATTGAAAACATACCTGGATGGTTGATTAAATCTTCTACTTATGTAGCCTATAACCATTTTCGATCTGAAAAAAGGCAACAAGCGAAGATTGATAAAGAAATCCAATACCATGAAGTACAAAATGTTTCATCATTAGACGATGATTGGATAAGAAAAGAAGAAATTACAAAGGTCCAAACGATACTAAATAAAATGAATGATCGAGAACGAACCCTTTTACTAATGAAATTCTCTGGTTTTCAATATAAAGAAATTGCAGAAGTACTTCAAATTGAAATATCTTCTATTGGAACATTATTAGTCCGAGCCAAAATGAAATTTCGCAAGATTTATAAACAAATGGAGGAGGCATAACAAATGAAATGTTATGATATCGGGTTTATTCAAACATATATTGATGGAGAACTTTCTCATGATATAAGAAAGGAATTCACAAAGCACCTAGATACATGTGAAGCATGCCAAGATTTATTAATAGAAATTAGTAAATTAAATCAATGGGAAAACGTAATGCTAGATGAAGAATCTGCAAATTCACCACAAGAAATCAAAATTGATATAGAACAAGCATGGAAAACATTTGAAAGTCGTTCCAAGTTAGACAATGTTTCTAATATAAATCACAAAAAGCAACAAAAGAAGGGAATCTTTACAAACATGAGTAAAAAATCAAAACGTTTCATTTATACAGCAGTAGCTGCAGCAGCACTTTTCACAACAGCAATGATTCCACAAGTACAAGTAGCGGCTACAAATGTTGCTTCATATTTTTCTGATGCAATTACAAATGATAAAGTTGTAAATGAAGGAATAGGAGATGAAAATGGTGTCATACAAGATATGATGAAGAATGGTAAATATATTCCTATTGATGAAAAAATTACAGATCAAAGTATTACTGTACATCTCAAAGAATTATTTATCGCAGATTCACGTATATCAGTTCATTATAGAATGGAAAAAGCTGACGGAAGTTTAGTACCATTCGAATTTGATACATCAGGATTAGATCTTGAAAGTGATGGTAAAATTAATGGACAACAAGAAGAAAACCCTGAGATTAAAAATGACGGGAGACTATCATTTATCCATGATTCAGATGATCGTCTTCCTTTTGAACTTATGGCAGCAGGTAAAAAATTAAATGATGTAGGCATTCGTGATAATGATAAACCTGAAGGTGTTGCTACATTTGTTATAGATTCTAAAGGAAAAGACGCTTTTAAACAGCCCCTTACTTTAGACGTAAATATAACTAGAATTGGAAAAATAATTGGATCTTGGAAAGCTCAAATTCCAATTGATACTTCACATTTGAAAAATAATGCGAATTAACATGAAACAAAGAATAGAACAATATGTATCTAATTCTCAGTTTATATGTTTTCTTGTTTTCGTGACATTTATTTCTTATATAGTTTTTACTCTATCTTTTATTTATGATTTAAGACCATTATAAGAAAAAGCTCTCTAAAAAAGTAGGGAAATAAATAACCGGTTTCTTAACGTATAAGGAATCGGTTATTTTGTATTTAAAATGCGTCTAAACGTACAATTTTCTTTTTATAAAAAAGAATAGACACCCTAAGGTGCCTTCCTCCGACTTGAACCATCTTAATTTTAATAATATGTATTGGACTCCCGTCCAACTATTATTTTACCACGTTAAGTTGTTTTATTTATTGAGAAATACAATAATTTATTTATGCTGGCCGTCTGTATTAGTTCATTTTGTAGTCCATGCAGCAATTAACAAAAGAACAATAGTAGTGAAAATGTTGATGAGCATTTTTATTAAACTACGCATAGGTAGAAAAGCAGATATATACTTCTCTACCTATCTTAATGTTATTCTTGTTTTAATTATATATATAAAGAAATTAAACCGGCTATAACAATCAATGGAAGGATTACTGCAAGTTTATTTTGTAGAGGGACACGTTTGTCTGGGACTCCTGGATGGATAACAAAGGCAAGTAAAACAATTGCTCCAATAATACCTAAAAGTATATTAATGATAATCATCCTCCTAAGGAATATTATCAAAATGATATCATATTTAAACATAAACAAAAAGGAATTAATGTTAATGATTACCAAATTCCCTATTTATACATTAAAAAACCCTCAAAGCATCTACTTTAAGGGGATTTCTCCTATCATCTTCTCTCTTCATACAATCGATTTGCTTTATACGAGCAAACGAAAAACATACATGTCGCAACGGGGATAAATGTCAAAAAAAGTCCTCTCATTAATGCAAATGGCGTTTCAAATAACAATGACCATAGAAATGATACACCTTGCTTATCCCATAATCCTGGCGTCAAGTATAGTTCTTTCGGATTTACAAAGGCTCCTAAATTCATTGTATTACTATACATAAATAAAAATAATATCGGCAAATAACAGATCGCTAATTCTAAAAATGTTTTAGATAGACGCTTATACTTCCCTGCTCGTGACATTGGATCTGAAAAAATGTCATCTTCACTTTCTTCATCTACCTTTTTAAAATATTGCGTACCTGACCACCGATTACCAGCTATATGCTCCCAGCCACTATCTTCAAATAATGTGCAGTAATTAATAAAATCACTTTTTCTACTAAATACTCTATGGTCTATTTTAATCGTCGCATCTTCCGGTTCTGTATATCTAAATGTATAACCAAATGTATTGCTTTCTAGTTGATAACCTTTCCAAGCCATCTCTTCTAACCATTTTTCCTCTTTCTCAAAATCTAAAAAGAATTTCAATCTCCACATCATCGTTTCCCCCTAACTATACGTGTAATAAACTTTTTGTAACCGCAATAATGTGCTGCATTCTCATAAAGTCTAAGTGTAATACTTCTTTCCCTCGTTCCGTAATGACATACACTTTTCTTCGTTTATCTTCACTTTTTACTGATTCTATTAATCCTTGTTTTAATAAATTTTCAACCGCGCCATACAGTGTACCCGCTGCGATTTTCACTTGATGATTACTCAGTTCCTCTACCTTTTGCATAATTAAATAACCATGGGCTGGTTCTAATAAAGCTAAAAGAACGTAATACGTTGTTTCCGTTAATGGTAAATTTTTATCTCTATTCATAAAGACCTCCAATGTAACGATAAGTATATAGCTAAACTATATAGTTCAACTGAATAGTTTTATTTTATACAGTCAGACTGTATATGTCAAATGTAGGAATAACTTTATAACCCAAAACAAAAACGCTACCTTTTTAAAAGATAGCGTTTTTGTTTTACTCTTGCTTATTCTTCGCCTTCATTTGCTCTTCATAAACAAACTTCGCGGTCATAAAGTCGTTAGGAAAATCTCCCAATGCCTTCTTCATCACGTTCAATTCTTCTTGTGATTTAATCTCTACTCCGTTTAAGAAATCAAATGCTTTTGATTGTTCCTCCGCAACAAAGTTTTGTGTCATATAGTCATCTTGGAAGTCTTGCTTCGCTTTTTCTTTCACTTTGTTCATTGCATCTGTTTTGTTTATGCTTTTCATAGGGTTTTCGAATGCTCCAGTAGGTTGTTCCGGTTTTGGCTCTTCTTTCTTTTCCGGCTGTTGCGCTGGTGCTGGTTGTTGTGGTTCTTGCTTTGGTTGTTCTTGTTGAACCGGCTGCTGCGCTACTTGTTGCTCTTTTTTCGCTAACTCATCTTTTAACTTCTTCACTTGCTCATCAAGAGATTTTTTTTCAGTTTCTAACACACTCATATCACTTTTCAACTTTTGCGTCTCTTCAAAATGTTCATCTACTAATTTATTATATTCTTTCTCAGAGTACATTTTTTCACTGGTTGATGTCGTTTTCTCTTTCGTAACAACTACATTAATAATTATAAATAAGGCTACAATTCCTATTAACGCAGCGAAAATCTTCTTTTTATTCATGATTAATCCTCCAAAATGTAAAATTTCAAAAATTATCATAACAGACCAATTCGTTTTCACCTGTCATATTTTGTCGAATCAATATAATAAAAAAAAGCATCTGAAACAGATGCTTTTTTCTCATTCTTAATACGTAAACGTAATTGTCACTAAAGAATACCCTTCTTTCGCATTGTAAGGCTCCGCTTTATAAGAAACTCGATTTGCCCCTTGCGGATAATCGATTTCGCCAATTGCCTTTTTCACATCTTGCAGTGCACCATTCATTGATTGCTTGTACAGCACTTCAATTTTCTCTGGTTTCGCACTATAACGCTGCTGCATTTTATTTTTTAATTCAGTATAGTTGTTTACGCTATATTCATTTCCTAAATAGTTTAACTTTGTATCTTTTAATATTTGCTGATATGCAGGCGTTTTCGTACTACCTGCCGCAATTTTGTTTGTCAGTGTACTATAATAATTTGTTGTAGCTTGCGGATAGTCTCTGCGATTCCACTCATGATTTCTTGCGATTTGTTCATCTGATAAATTGAAATACGAATACGTTACGCGGCCCTGCTCATCTGGAACCGGATCATCGAATGTTGTATCAAGGTGATACCATTTGTTTTCGATTTTCACTAAATTCCAAGCATGAGGTTGTCCGTCCCCAGTTCCTGTCACGAAATGATTTTCAATTCCTGCTTCCTTTAATAATTGATAAGTTAATAGTGCGTAACCTTGGCAAACCGCAGAACGATTTACAAGTGCTTCATATGCTGTGTAAGCTTTATAAGACGTATCATAAGAAACATGTTTTACTACGTAATCATGAATCGCCTTCACTTTTTCGTGATCATCCATTCCAATTTGAGTAATAGAAGAAACGATTGCTTTCGCTTGTTTCATGACATATTCCGTCTGTTCTTTCGTTTCACGATATGTAATCTTAAGCGTAAATGTATAATTTCCAGGTGATCCAGAAAGTCCATATGAAACATTCGATCTATTATAATTTGTATACTCATTTTTACTTGCAACTTCTTTATATGCGTTAAAAAGTGTATTCATCACTTCGTCTGTATTATTATTTTTCGTTTTATATGGAAGTGTAATAGTCGTTTCATACGTATTAATACGCTTTTGTACTTCCTCTTTAAAAGCTGTTAATAATGCCGCATCTCCTGTGTCTTTCACATCAGCATTTTTATACTTCAAAGTTTTATATAAAAACTGCGCATACTGTTCACGTGTTACTGTGCCATATGGTTCAAAATTCCCGTTTCCTGTGCCATCTGCGATTCCATTTGACTGCACCGCACTAATTGCGTTTTCTGCCCAAAATGGATTTGGAACATCCTTAAAGGTATGTTTTTGTTTTGCCGCAAGATGGAAAGCATTTGTAAGAATTTGTGCCATTTCCGCACGACTCACAGAAGCTTTCGGTCTAAATTGACCATTTTCATCACCTTTAAAAACTCCTAAATTCGTTAAAGTTAATACCTCTTCTGGGAACATTGTAGAACTTTGATTAATATCACCGTAAGGATTTTTAAACGTAGATCCATCCTTTAATACGTAACGAGTTCCATCATTACTAAACGAACCGCCTTGTTTATTCGGTACTAACACTCGATAAATTAAAGCCGCAACTTGCTCCCTTGTCGCAACATCTCCAAAACCAAATATCCCATTTCCATAACCGGAAATAATATTCTTACTCGCTAAATCTTTAATCGCAGGATATGACCAATGTGATGTCGGTACATCAGAAAAAACACCCACTTCAGCAGCTTTCACATCGCTGCCATTTGTATATAACAACGCACCACCAATAAGTGATAATGATGTAATTGATTTTAATAGTTTTGTATACATAATGTCTTCTCCCAATACATTCTCTATTTTTGTTGGTTTATGTCGAAAAATCTAAAAATATGACAAAATATATTATACAATTAAAAGTTTTTGATGGATATATTGAATTTTAAAATATGCAAAAATTCATATTGTTATAAGGATTCATAGTAATATTATGTTATTTTACTTGCGAATATATAAATAAAAAAACGCTCATTTGAGCGTTTCATCTATATACCTAATAATTACTTTTTCTTCACTTAGAACTCTTCTTCGGTAATAATCCTTTGATATAACAACTCTTTATACTTCAATATTTCATCAGCCCCACGGCTCTCCATGCGTATATTGTATAACACTTGTTGTATTGACCTCTGATTGGTCCGTTGAAACATTTACTCCATTTAATAGTATGACCGTAATTATTAATCCAATTGAACTGCTGATGATCCTTTTCATTTTAAAGCCCCTTTCTGAAAACCTTTTTCTTTTTCTTTATATCCTAAATAGAAGTATTCACTAGATTTTATTGAATTTCCTTCTTCATGATATTTAACCGCTAATTTTTCAGCATATTCCTGGACATATTGCCATAAACCTACTTCATTAAAGAAAGAAATTCCTTTAGAAATGGCTAACTCTAATTCTTCAGCAGAAACATTCTCATTCATTTCTTTTAGAATTGTAAAATGATGTTCATATTCTTTTTGTTCCAGTTCATTACAAATTATTAATCCTTTTTCAATTAAGGACGCTGCAAGCTTTGTCTTTCCTAACTTTAAATTCTCTCTAGCTTCCAAAAAAATCGCTCTAAAGTGATTCGGAATTTTTTGTGATACTTCTGATAAGTAACGAAGTGCTAAATCAGATAGGTTTTGCTCTGCATACATAACCCCTAAACTATGTCGAACTCGTAACATTAGCTCCTCTTCATTCTGCTTTTTCAAAATATCCAGAGACGACATGAAATAAACTTCTGCTTGTTCAAATTCATTTAGCTTTACACATGCTAAACCCAGAACATTGTCACATGCTGCCACCTTCCTGCTATACCCGTACAACCCTTCAAATGTATTCCTTGCTCTAGTTGCATATTGAATTACTAAAATAGGCTGGCAAACGTGATAATAATAGCTTGATAGCTTAAAGTTAAATTCTGCTTTTTCGATTGGATCCTGAATATTTCCCAACAAAGATTCTGCTATTCCATAATGCTTTTCAGCCACTTTAAAATCACCGTTTACTGTAGCATGAGAAGCCTTAAAGAAATGGTAATAATATAATAAAGATTCATCTGATGGAGCTTCATCTAACTTCATTTTTCTTAGATCATTCTTAGATATGTCAGATTGATGGGGATAAAACTCTGCACTTAACATTTTAAATCTAAAATCTACAAGTGAATAAAACTCTGTATTCTTTCGATCTTCTTCCATACTATTAACTTTTGTATCAATACTTTGTTTTAATTCCTTTGCCTTAGAGAAATTCTGTGAACGAATTTCTCTATACCACTCATGTAAAAGTAAATTGATTTCTTCCTTTTTTATTACATGTACACTCCTATAGCCCCTTCTCCTTTGTCTATAGATTACTAACATAATAACAAAAATCTTCCAGTAAAACTTTTAATTTTCTGAATATTATTGTTTCAAAAAAATTTCTCAATACAATCCCACCATTTTACCCCTTTAAACTATAACTTGTTCTGTTCCTTATTCGTTTCTATGTAAAAATAACACATCATTATTAATAGTGATGACACATGAAAGTCTATCCTTTCATAAGAAAGCCTCTTTTCTTTTGTACATTATATCCATTAGGGCTCATTTATTTTTTACAAAACCCACCCTTTTGCTTACAACGGCGACGAGGAGCGGGTTTTTTGTTATCTTTTTCTAAAATTTGTTTCCTAAAAACATACGCAGAAATTTTACGTACAATGGTTTTCACAAATACTTTTAGAAGTTCAAACAAAACTCCATTAGAGATAGTTTTATTAAATTTTTCACTACTAGCCGCAAAAATATCTTATAATCTCTATATAACAAATTAATGTATTAGGAGTAGATAAAATGCCAGTTACACTCGAACTTATTCTTTTCATTCTTATAGCAATTAGTGCTGTTGGCTATTTAATAAAAGAATTTCAAAAAACTAGGAAACGAACATTTGGAATTTCACTAGAATTTTTAGTTCTTTTCTGGTCAATATGGAGAATATCAACTATCATAATCTAATTTATAAAACATGAATTCCTTCAAATGAAGTGAAACACTAATCAATGGGGGTTTTACGGGATAAATTTACCAGTATTTTCACCACAACATTCATGTTAAAATCCCTTGTGAATACGACATAACTCGACCTTATGAAGCTCCGCAGCTTTTATCGCGGAGCTTTTTTTATTAAAATTAACGCTTTTGTTCACTTTTTTGATACATTTACGAAACATTCATACGTTACGTTATATAAGTCCTTTTTTAAATCTTATTCATTCTAGCAAAAAGTCCTAGTCCCCCTAGGGCTTTTTTGCATTCAAACAATGAGTTGTATTTTTTCTCAATAACCGAAACTACTTAACATCATAAAATAATAATCGGACTGGCATTCAATACCATATTACAATGGATCAAATCGCAAAAAGGCACCTTAGGGTGTATTTTTTATAGAGAATCAGTTTAAAAACTAAAAATAAAAGAACCTCAATAAATGAGGTTCAAAAAATCTACTATTTTAAATTACCTTCGTAAAAAGCAACTCCATTTTGAACATGTTTTAAGTACCACGTAATCGTCCCGCCACAAACATTTTCATTAAAACTATTAGCATATACTCCATTTGAGTAATAAAGAGTTCTTTTGAATTTACCATTAGAATACTCATAAGGAATTGAGCATGTTGCTTGCTTCGGAGAGCTCACAGCTTTTTGCGTATCAGCTGAAGCTGCCCCAATTCCTCCTGTTAATGCAATACCTGTTGCCAATAGCCCTACTACTAATTTCTTGAACATAATAAATCCCCCTTTAATAGTTTTTATAGCTTACAACTTAAATGTATCATTTTTGTAATTTATGTAAATATCTTGAACATGTAGAAATATTTATTTAATTATTGGTAATATTAGGATTTTATTTTATCAAATGTAAAATAGAGGGATTAGAGAAGCATGTGAAAATACAGATAGGTTTATATTAAATGAACGTGGTCCAAGTCGGCGAAAGGCACCTTTTGGTGTCTTTTTTGTACATAAAAAAATCTCACCATCTTATAGAAACGATAAGCCCTTTAAAACAATAATTGCAACTATATTAATTTTACATTACATTAAGGTTAGAGAATGTTCTTATATTAATAAAGTGCTAAATAGTAGGTGGAAAAATGGAATTTAACGATTTGGGTATTACCATTAAAGAACTTAGAATTAAAAAAAATATATCACAATCCGAATTATGTCATGGAATATGTTCACAAAGTCAAATTAGCAAGATTGAAAAAGGTATGATTTATCCATCTAGTATATTGTTATATCAATTATCAGAAAGACTTGGTATTGATCCGAATAACATATTTGCACTAACTCAAAATAAAAGATTAAAATATGTAGAAAATGTAAAATACGTAATAAAAGATTGCTTAAAGCAAAAACAATATAAAGAACTTTATGAAATAGTGAAAAAAGAGAAAAACTTAAATAATTTTCAAACAAAAGAAGAGAAACAATTTCTAATATGGCATGAAGCAATTGCTATATTTATGGTGGATAAATCATTAAAAACTGCTTTAGATTTTCTAAATAATGCATTAAAACTGACTTTAACTAATTCTGATTTTTTATCAGAAAGAGAAATAGATATTATGCAAACAATGGCTATATTTTATGCGGAAAATAAAGAATATGAAAAAAGTATTAATATATTAAAAAGATGTTTAAGTAATTTTAATAAGTTAGATTTTCCTAGAGATAAAGAAATTAAGTTGAAAATCATGTTAAATTTAGCAAAATCTTTGGACTTCACATATCAACATGAAGAGGCAATAAAATACATTGATAAGGGCATCAAATTAGCAATTAATCTAAATACGTTATACCTATTAGGTGAACTATTCTATTTAAAAGGTCAGTTGTTATTAAAAATTAAACAACATAATGTAGAAGATGTTATTTATAACTGGAAAAAAGCATTATTTATATTTGAACTAACAGAAAAAGAATATTATACAAAAATGCTACCAGATGAACTTATTGAATTACAAAATAAAAAACACTCATAATTTCGTAAAAACTACTTACAAATCCCACAGAAAAAATCCCTATAGCTTTTAAACTTAAAACGCTAATATTAAAATAATTTAAGTTGGCAGAAGGCACCTTTTGGTGTCTTTTCTTTATTTTTACAAGGACCTGCTCAATTAATTCTTAAAAACATAATAGGAAACATTGTTTTATTTATCCCATTTTCATTCATGCTATATATAAAATTCGTTAATAAATCCACCTCAAACATACCTATATGCATAGGAGTATGTTTGAGGTGAAACTCCTTCAAATACTAGTTCCTTTTATAAGCCGTTTTTTTGATGTAGATGACATTATTCTCAATACAATAGAATGAATTATTGGAACATATTTAGCAATATATATTAAAAAACAATATTAAGAAACCCCCTCCACCTTAAGGTAGAAGGGATCTTTTAATTTCTATTTCAAACTACCTAAAATTTCCGTAAAGATAACCCCAAGCGTATGTGCACCTGCATCTGGATATCCTAAACTTCTTTCACCAACTACCGCTCCTCTGCCGAATGATCTTTCAACGATAGATTATATGCCTTGAAGTGCTACTTGCAACATTTTAATTCAGATATACGACAGTAAAGAATACATCATCACGGTGTCAGCAAGCAAAAGTGTATTCTGCATTTCTGAAAACAGTAGATGACAGATTATGACCTACTGAATCTGCTAAGAAAGAATATACAAGAACATCCTTAACATCCTCTTTATTTCCACTAATGATGACATCAAGAAAATCTTCTATTTGGAATTCTGGAGTAAACAACACAATTTTAGTTGTTCTGTTTGGTTCTAAAGAAACAAAAGTACGAGAGATTTCAACTAATTCATTTTGAGTTGGAAAAAAAGTGTTTCGACTTCTCTTAACAGTTACCGTTACATTACTAGTATGGCAACGTGAATCATTGTTTAGCATAATGTTGAGAGCAGTTGGAATAATCCCATTTTCAGAAACTGGAACTCGAAACACTCCAGTAGATTTATGAGCCATATAATCACATCCTTTCAAAATAAAATATATTTATAATATATTAGATGCAAAAAACGTTCATTTTGATATGGACAAATTATATGATTAATATATCTATAATAACCCTCGTTATTACTAAGCCAATGTTTTAAAAGATTAACAAATATCGCGAGAACCAATCGAATGTATATTAAAAGTAAAAAGAATAAGTTGTCTAAAAGAACCCCTATTTTGAGCCAATAATGAGACATTATGTTAATCTTATATGTATAGCTGCACAAAATTGAGAAACTTAAGGAGACAGATAAATTTTATGAGAAAATTATCTATATTACTTACTTTCATTCTAGTATTAGTCAGTGTTACGGCTGCTTGCACACAAGATAAAACAGATAGTGCCGTTGAAAATGGTCCAATAGAAGAACCAACCGCAAAAAATGAAAATGAAGAATTAATAAATTTTGAAGAAAAAGAAGAGATGAGCCGCTTGGAACAAGGTATTTTATTAGTTGGCGAGAGTGTTAAGGGAGGCTATTACTTGGCCGCTGTTCAAAGTGCATATTTAAATGCTAGCAACGATTCCGTCATTGTTAATGTCTCTGTAAAAAATGTACGAGGTCAAACGATTGGACTATCAGAATTAAAATATAACTTAAAAGATGAAAAAGACGGAAAGATCTATAAAGGAAAGGTGCTTGATCAAAACCCTTCTGATATACAAGTTAAACCAAATGAAACGGTAGAATTGAAAATAGCTTTTGAAGTACCACATACCGTAGATGAATATATGTTTTATATTGAAAGCTCTTTAGACCCTCTACAAACATACTGGAAAATTGATAAGCTGCAATCACAAACAAACTAAGTCTAAAATAAGCAAAAAGCAATGAAAAATTTGATATAGATACAAATGAATACTATATAAACGTAAGACCATCGATTTAATGAATCGTTGGTCTTTTTCAATAAATGCCCCATTAAAAACTAAGAGATAAAAAAGAACTAATCTCTAGAAGAGATTAGCTCAATATATCCAAAGCTATTATGGTACATAGTTTTATGAGCAAACGTTATATAATGTTGTATGGGATACATAACCTGTCATCCCTTTATATGTAACTTTTAACCACTGTTTAGAATTACTGTAATGACCTTGAACATATTCACCAGTTACCCATGTTCCAGTAATTTTCGTACCATCATTAAATGTATGTAAGACAGGTGAATCGACAGTATAACCACTGCGCATCTTTGCACCATATACACCTACCGTACCTCCCTTTGCACAAGCTGCTACTACATTTTCATTTTCAGTAGCATTCGTAGCTGCGAAAGCAGAGCCGTTAAATGCAAATAAAGTAAATATAAAAGCTGTTAGTACTGTACAAATAGATAAACGACGTAACAAAATAAATTCCCCCTTTTTTTATAACTTACTTCTTCACAAATGATTATCTTAAATATTCTAACTATTTTCAATATATTAATGTTGAGAAATATTAGTTGTATTTTTGAAATAAGATTTTATCAAAAACAGTAACAAACTCATATTTTACTGAGAAAGAACCGAAAGAAGTCTTCTACATATCAACTATATAAAAATCCCTCCACCTTAAGGCAGAGGGACTTTCTAATTATTATTTCAAACTACCCGCAATCTCCGTAAAGATAACTCCAAGCGCATGTGCACCTGCATCAGGGTATCCTAAACTTCTTTCGCCAACTGTACCAGCGCGGCCCATGCGAGCTACGATTTCTTTCGTGTACTCTGCTCCTTTAACTGCTGCTTCTGCACCTTTTTCAAAGGCAGTTTTCATGTCTTCTTCGTTTGAAGCGCTAGCTAACCAAGAATCTACACATGGAGCAAGTGCGTCAACAAGTGTTTTGTCACCAACTACCGCTCCTCTACCGAATGATCTTTCACCGATAGATTGTATGCCTTGCAGTGCTGCTTGTAACATTTCAGCGAATTCTTTCACTGTTAGCTCACGTTTTTCGCCTGCTGCTTTACTAGCTGAGCGGAATGCTCCGCCCCAAATTGGACCAGATGCGCCGCCGCAATGTTCCATAATAATCATCGAACAACCGTCAAGGAATGATCCAATCGTTACATTCTCTTGTTCTACAATAGAATGCCACTCACGTTTTAATTGCTTAAATCCTTTTGCAACACTCATTCCGAAGTCACCGTCACCTGCATGCGTATCTAACTCACAGAACGGTACTTCATTTTTAATAATAATATCGCTCATTTTATCAACGAGATAAATCATGTTGTTTAATGTAATGACATTATTTTTAATAACAGCGTGCTCTTCCGCTGTTTCTATTTCAAATGAAACTTCCTTCTCTTCTGTCTCTTCAAGTACATTCACATACTCTACACTTTCAACTGGTCCATCTACTTTAAACGCTGGTGTATTACATTCTTTAGATAGTAATGTTTTTAGCTCATCATCTAACTTCATTACCGTTAAAGACATACCAGCCATATCAATACTTGTCATATAATTACCAACGAATACTCTATTAATTTTAATGTTTCTAGCTGCTAGTTCTCTCGTAACTGCGTTGTTAAATAAGTAAAGTTCTTGCAGTGGTGTTCCGCCAAAACCGTTAACTAGAAGTGCGATTTCCTCGCCATCTTTTACTCCTAAATCTTTTATAAGATCACTTGTCATACGGTTAGCTAGTTCATCTGCTGACAGCATTTTTTCACGCTTAATTCCTGGTTCGCCGTGAATACCTACACCGTATTCCATTTCATCTTCCGCAAGTGTGAAAGTAGGTGATCCGCTCGCTGGAACTGTGCAAGACGTTAACGCTAAACCGATTGTGCGCACGTTAGCCGCTGCTTTTTCTGCTACAGCTTTCACCGCTCCTAAATCCATACCCGCTTCCGCTGCTGCGCCGGCAATTTTATGAACTAAAATAACTCCCGCAACGCCGCGGCGTCCTACTGTATATAGGCTATCTTCTACCGCAATATCATCGTCCACTTTTACGTAGTCGACTTCAATTCCATCTTCCGTCGCTAAATGCGCACCGTTTTTGAAATTCATAATATCGCCGCTATAATTTTTAATAATTAATAACGTACCTTTTTTACTAGCTGTTTCTTTAATTGCTTGATAAACCTGAATTTGTGAAGGTGACGCAAACACATCTCCGCACACTGCCGCATCTAACATTCCTTTTCCGACTAATCCTGCATGTGCCGGCTCATGACCACTACCGCCGCCGCTAATTAACGTTACTTTATTTTCGTTCATTTCTTTCTTCTTAATTACTTTATATTTTTTCAAAAGCTCCAGCTCTGGATGAGCCATAACCATTCCGTTGCACATTTCCATTACTAATGTTTCTGGTTTGTTTATAATCTTTTTCATTGTAGTTCTCCCTCAATTCCTTTAATATATTGTGATATATTTGAAATCTTCTTCTTACTACTCATGTTAAAATGAAAGCGTTTTATAGTAAACGGACAAAATGGACAATCTGTCTAAAGACACCGCTCTCATTTATGGGTAGGATTTTTATATTAATAACATTCTAGGGATGATTTAGATGACCTCTTCTATAATTTCTAAAAAGATAATCGCGAACTCATTGAAGTATTTAATGGAAACAGAGTCGTTTCATAAAATATCAGTGAGCGATATTATGTTACACTGTCAAATGCGTAGGCAAACTTTTTATTATCATTTTAAAGATAAATTTGAACTATTAAGCTGGATTTATAGAGAAGAAACGAAAGAAAATATTATAGACTTTCTCGATTATGAAAAATGGGAAAACATTTTCGATTTATTATTTGATTACTTTTATGAAAATCAAAAATTTTACCGAAATGCTTTTAAAGTCATTGAGCAAAACTCGTTTAATCACTATTTATTTGAGCATACGAAAAACTTATATATGAAGATTATTGATGAATTATCTGTGAGCTGTGGATTCAGCCTTTCTGATGAGACTAAAAATACGATTGCCTCCTTTTATAGTCACGGCTTCGTTGGAACGATAAAAGATTGGATTGAAAGCAAGTGCGAAGTAGATCCATCCGTTATGTCTTCTCTTATGAAAAATATGATAAACAATCAATTACTACTATTACTTGAGCAATCAGCAAAGTAATTAAAGGGTGGCAAAAGCAATGAAAAAGATTATGAATGATGTACAAAATATCGTTCAAGATATGCTGCATGGCTTTTATTTTGAACATAACGACAAAGTAAATTACGATGAAACAAATAACATCATTTATGTAAAAGATATCGAAAAAATGAAGCAAGACGTCGCTATTGTAAGCGGCGGTGGTAGCGGACATGAACCTGCTGATATTGGTTATGTAGGAAAAGGTATGCTTACAGCGGCAGTAAACGGCAATATTTTCACTCCGCCTACAGTGGAACAAATTGTGGCGGCAACTCGCCTCATACCAAAAGATAAAAGTATACTATTCATCATCAAAAACTTTAAAGATGACGTTGAGAACTTTCTAGCAGCAGAACAAATCGCCAAAGGCGAAGGAAGAAAAATTGACCATATCATCGTAAATGACGACGTTTCAATTGAAGATGATGCTTCTTTTAATAAAAGAAGACGCGGCGTAGCTGGCACCGTTTTCGTTCAAAAAATATTAGGTGCTGCCGCTCTTGAAGGTCACTCTTTAGAAGAACTAACAACAATCGGGCAAGCTGTCATCAAAAACTTACACACATTAGGAGTTGCCCTTTCCCCTGCCAACGATCCAGTAAAAGGAAAAGCTTCATTCACATTAAACGACGATGAAGTGTTTTATGGCGTCGGCATCCATGGCGAAAAAGGTTACCGTAAAGAAGCGCTATCCTCTTCTGAAATATTAGCGATCGAACTGATGAACAAACTAAAAAGCATTTATCGCTGGAGAAAAGGTGACAACTTCGCAATCCTCATTAATGGACTCGGCGCGACACCATTAATGGAACAATACATTTTCACAAATGACATTCGCCGTTTGTGTGAATTGGAAGGCTTACAAGTTACATTCGTAAAGGTTGGTACGCTGTTGACTTCTTTAGATATGAAGGGTGTTTCGCTCAGTTTGCTTAAGATAGTGGATTTGGATTGGGTGAAGTGGTTGAAAGCGGATGTTAGAGTGGGTAATTGGTAAGTAAAAATTATGATGATAAAAGCCTTTAACTATAACAAGTTAAAGGCTTTTATCAAATTGAAATATCGCACGAGCGTTCAAAAGAAATTCGTAATCACCTCACTGAATGATGACAGGTCTTCCAAATAAAGCTGGATGATAAATTAACATCGCCCCTACAAATGAACACACTAAACAAAAAACAGCCTCGTATTTTATAGCTAGAGAAGAGTTGGTATCAAGCTTTTTCCCCTCTCTTCTTAATATCATTTTAAAAGCTCTATATAATAAATATCCAATAATCGCCCCGAGAGTGTTCGTAAATAAATCATCAATATCTGTAATTCTATTATTAAGTAATTGATTTAACTCAATTGCCAATGAAAAAAGAAATCCTGCACATACGGTGTTTTTCATTTTTCTAAAGTGCGGCCAAATCATCGGTAATAAAAAACCTAACGGCATAAACAGTACAATGTTCAAAAGATACGTAGTACTACCTGCCGTATCAAATAGAGTCAAATTGATTTGACTTACACGAATCCACGTTTCATATCTACTTATATCCCATACAGTCGCGATTTGCGTCACCTTATACACTAACGAAAGATAGAACAGAAAAACATACACCCACAAAAAATGCCGAATAGATATAGTTCTTTTCGCTTTAAAATAAACTCCAATTTGAAACACAATACAAAACATAATAGTAAAGAAATAAGTATACAAATAACTAATCAAAACTCCTGTATCCATGTAGAATCCCCTAACTTTACATTTTCATCTATGACTTTGTCTTTTTTAGTCTCCTTCATGATGTAACTCATTTATAGGATAGGAAAAACTTTTAAAATAAAGAGTGGGGTAAACATAAAATTTTTCTTAAATCTTCAGTTGGATTTTATTATTACTCTTCTTAAGAATCCGCCATTGATAGCCAGGCAACAACATGCTTAAACCTAACAATACTATCATTTTTGCACGTAATCCTCGTAGTACTTTAACCGATAAAGCATATATAAAATCATGTGACTCGTTTGTTCAGTTAAAACATGAAATTAAGAAATATATGACGTACTATAATCACTCTTGCTATCAATAAAATTTAAAAAAGATGACTTCTGTTTGCATACAGAAATGATCTTTTTTAGGTTGCCTAACTTTTTTTAAAATGTCCTTTACAAAGGGTACAGATCAGGAGCACCTTATTCCTATTCGAGGGGATCAACTATACCTTCTTCCCTTAAAATCACACAAACCCATTTACAAATCTATAAAAGTAGATATAATATCCTTATGGAACCTTCATTAATTTATAAAGCATTGTCAAATGATACAAGATGTCAAATTTTATCATGGTTAAAAAATCCAGAAAATCATTTCGACGAAAAACCTTATTTAGAACAAGGGATTAATTTTCAGATTGGAGTGTGTGTAGGAGATATTCAGCTTAAAACTGGCTTAGCCCAATCGGTTATTTCTAGTTATTTATTAACTATGAAAAACGCAGGATTACTAGACTCTGACCGAATTGGAAAATGGACATATTATCGTCGAAATGAAAAAACAATACAAGCGTTTTCTGAATACGTTCAAAATGAATTATAAAGTAAAAGCAAATAATCAACCTACCAATTGATTATTTGCTTTCACACATTCTGCTTTTATATAGCCGCCTAATACATTCTTTTTAAAACTTCGCTACCTATAAAAGCAAGAAACATAGAAAGGAGCATTTTTTTAACATATCATATCTAATTATTTAGATATCTGTTTTCGTATTTAATATTACATAATTCTAATACTATTGACATCCAATCATGCTCATTTCTTTGTTAATGAATCGATTTTACTTTCAAAATAATAAGAAGAATGGAGAGTTTTACAAATGAAAAAAGTAAGTCCTTTACTTATTCTTACACTAGCAATAGGGGTGTTTGGAATTATTACTACCGAGATGGGTATTGTCGGTGTATTACCACAAATCACTCAGAAATTTGGCATTTCAACTGCACAAGCAGGATTTTTAGTAAGTATATTCGCACTAGTCGTTGCTATTTCTGGTCCGTTTTTAATTCTGCTCGTCTCTAGTATTAATCGTAAAATAATTTTATTAATAGCAATCTTTATTTTTGTTATTTCAAATATAATCTACGCTTATACAACACAATTTGAAATCATGCTTATTTTTCGTATTTTACCTGCAGCACTTCACCCACTCTTCTTTTCAATCGCTCTTGTAACTGCTGCTAAACTTGTCCCTCCTGAAAAGAGTGGTCAAGCGGTTACAAAAGTTTTCATGGGAATTACGGTTGGCTTTGCACTAGGTGTACCATTAACCTCTTACCTTGCAGATCAATTTTCACTAGAAATTGCTTTCTTATTCGGAGCGCTTGTTAACGCCCTTGCATTCATTGGAATACTAATTTCACTTCCTTCTATGCCCGTTAAAGAAAAAATGTCTTTCGGCAAACAAATTCGTATACTCGGTAAACCAGGATTATGGTTAAATATTTTAACTGTCACATTCCTTTTTGCAGCCATGTTTTCTGTATACAGCTACTTCGCCGAATACCTTGCAAAAGTAACTTCCATGAATGGATCGCTCATCAGTATCATGCTATTCATATTTGGTATAGTTATGATTTTAGGCAATCATTTATTTGGTAGTCTCTTGCAAAGAAGCATAGTAAATACAGTAATATCGTTCCCTATTTTATATTCTATTGTTTACATATTGGTTTATTATTTAGGTTCTTATCTTGTTCCAATGATTTTCATGGTATTCATTTGGGGAATCGTGCATGCTGGTGGATTAATTGTTGGTCAAACATGGTTAATAAGTGAAGCAAGAGAAGCACCCGAATTTGGTAATAGCCTATTCGTTTCATTCTCAAATCTCGGAATTACTCTAGGAACAACTATTGGAGGCTGGTTCATTTCAAACTTAGGTATTCACCAACTTATTTGGAGTGGATTTATATTTACACTACTTTCATTTCTATTAATTATAATAAAACTAAAATTTTTCACTTCTAATAACCTAGCTTCATTATCAAGCTAGTACATTTCAGTTCCAAATTGAATAAAAAACATTATAAAGTGAAACTTTAATCAGCTCTCACCAATCGGGTGTTTATGGGCAGCCCGGCAAATAGCGGGATAAATTCTATATAAAATACTGGTTATTCTTCTTATAAGATTTTATAAACTATAAAGTATGACACTCAGAGCCTTTAGCTATAAATACAAGTTAAAGGCTTTTTATATAAAAACAGCTTTAAAAGGTGCTAATCTTATAGAACATCATCAAAATAAAATACTAAAAAAAGGCTCCATTGCTGGAGCACTCAAAAAAAATATAAATAAACGAATTAAAACAAGGAACAGACAATTAAAATATACAAATAAAACATAAATAAATCTATATATATGTAATATTACATATAAAAACCCTATTTATCGCTGCTATAATAAACTTACTCGATGATTGTTATATTATTCATAGGTTAAAAGCAATAAGTTACCTTCTTAACACCAATTTACAAAGAAAAAAAGACATCTTAATTGATGTCTTTTTTTCTTATATGATAACGACGCAATACAATTAAGATGATTCCAATCGGAAGAATGCACCTTAGGGTGTCTTTTTTTATTTTCCAAAGGACCTGCTCAATTATTGCGTAAAAAACATAAAGTAATTTGAATCCGTTAAAATACATGAGTGTACCCTTGTTTTCCCCTCTTATTAAAAGGAGGAACTATTATGGGTTTTGGTGGTAGTTGCGGCGAAGGCTGCGGTTTTGCTGGAGGATTTGCTTTATTAGTTGTACTATTTATTTTATTAATCATCGTTGGAGCTTCTTGCTTCTGCTAAAAAACTATCAGAAAAGACACTCTTATATGGGTGTCTTTTCTTTATAATAAAGTGAAACTTTATTCCTCCGCATCCCTCATACTGTAATACCCCAAATTAATAATAACCAAGAAATACCCACCCATAATTCCGGCAGCGAATGTCCACATGAATTCATGGTGTTCAATTTCATACATAATAATCGCACCTAGTATTGCGGCTGCAAACCGATTTATCATTCCGAGCATCGGTGCTTTTTCTTTTTTTACAATGCTATCTCCGAACTTTTCAATACGCCTTCCTAAAATCCAGGCGCAGTACATACTCACCAAAAGGCCAATGCTTATCCCGACAAACTGGGCTGAAAAAGGCGTCAGAAACCATCCCAATAACATTACGCCTAGCAAACAATACATTTGTATGTTGAACGATCTTAGTGCCATACGAATCATGTTATTCTCCTTTATCTTTCTCGTTGTAATTCCGTATCATCAATCCAATCTTCCAGGCTTCAAGCTTTCAGCTATATCTTTTTTAAAATGAGGGAATTTGATTTTGCTCACCATTAAATAAGCGAGTACGCATGTACCAAACGCCACGGAAACTGGATTCTTTAAAAAACATAAAATGAGGAGACACATTGCCGCAAATGGAATCGGCATACCGATAAAGGTCGGGAGTTTGCTTTGCTGCGTGTTAAATCTCGCAAGCCGAAGCATTCCGCAAATACTGTAAGCAAGCGCACATATCATCCCGATAGACTGCAAATCTTTTAACGCGACACTATATGCAAGAATAGACGGTGCCACACCAAAAGTAACTAAATCCGCAAATGAGTCCAACTCTCCACCAATTTCTGAAACAGAATCAAGTTTCCGAGCAACCATGCCATCAAAAAAATCAAACAACATACCCGTAATAATAAAAACTGCTCCCAAATAAATATCGTGAACGAAAACAGCGTAAATAGCTAAAAGCCCACATATAAAATTTGCTATCGTAATCATATTTGGTATGAAACTCATAATACACTTCTCCTCCTTTCTACTAATTGCTTCATCTACGTTCTTACTCATTACAATTAAGATCCTTCTGCTTTTCTTCCAATATCACTTTATTTATTTTCGTTAACGTCTCGGTCATTTGCTCTAGGGCATTTATATCGATTTTAGAAAAATATTTCTCAATTAATACATCATCTAACTCAGATAACCGCTCTATATACTTACTACCGTTTGGACCAAGTGTAAGAAAATACTCCCGTTTATTATTAGGGTTTACTTGTTTTGAAATCATCTTCTGTTTCTCCAATTTCGATAAAACTTGGCTAACGGCACTTTTTGATATATTAAAAGTAGTCGCAATATGATTTGCTGTCGTGTTTTCATTTAAATTAATATGAAATAGCATGCTCTCTTGCTGTCCTGTAAGACCGAACTCATCTTTTAACTCCTGAAATAGTAAAATGTAAAATTCATTATAAGCTCGGTTCATTTCATTAATTACTTCTTTATACGTTCTAGTCATAGCGTTATTCCTCCATGCTTTTATTTCGTTTAATAGTTAAGTTCACTTAACTTAACTATAGTATACCGTTATGTTCGTGTAAAGTGAAATATAACTCTACACTTTATCAGCTGTGCTTTTAATGTATGTAAAACTTTCTTTCTCTCTTCATAATCTTCTACATCAGCTTCTTTCCAAAGCTCAAGATTAGCCCCCTCCCCTTTCTCCAGTTATATTGCTGTAAGACCAATGTATAAGACATAGCATCTAAATCTTCATCTATATCAAGCTCATCCAAACACTCTTCTAAAACAAGTTAAGTCACTGCTTCCTTCATCCAAATACCCAATTAATCATTCTGAATAATCAAAAAGAAAAACAATTAAATTCCATATAGACCCATTACTGGTTAAAATGTTATAATGGAATCACCCTACATAGTTACTCATAGCCAGACTGAGGAACTAGCGTCTTATTAAGTAATGCGCATAACTAAAATAAAAAAGACACTTTACGGTGTCTTTTTTATTTATATTCCTAGGAATTATCTCTTTTATAAACACACTCTATCAAACAGTAAAGGAGACAAACAGATGGAACATCCTGTTGCAAGAGAATTACGTTTTATACGGGTATGTCTTATCATTTTGATTATTGTCATTGCATTCTGGGACCGGGAGAAAACTGTGGAAATTACTGATCACGGTAGCGATCCTATTTTAAACACCAGCAATGTGACCCAAGTTGGTGAGAATACATTTGCATACAAAGATGAATCGAATCAAATTAAAATATTTAAGTTTAATCCAGATACAAATGAAATAAAATTAATAAAAGAGTTTTATGCTAACGAATATTAATTACATGAATTAAATAATTCAAATCTGTAGAAGGCACTTTAAAGTGCCTTTTCTTTATAAACTACAAAGTATGAGAACCCAAGCCATTAGCCGCAATTACGACTAAGGCTTTTACTATATAAAACATAGTAAAAATAGAACACTCACTTAAATTGTTTCTCACTTCACAAACTACACCCAAAAAGTTGGATAGCTTCTTTTACTACTCATATTATTAATGAATAAAGCAATAACTACAATAACAACGGAGCCAATTAAAACTGGTGTTACTAAATAACTCCAACTGTTTGCTCCTAAAATAACGATAATCGGATCGGCGCCTGCCGGAGGGTGCGTCGTTCTCGTTAACATCATAACGGCTATTGCCATCCCCACCGCTAAAGCAATTGTCCAATATTCATTCCCAAACAAATGATATATTGATAGACCAATGAAAGTTGAAATCAAATGTCCTCCAATAATATTACGCGGTTGAGATAATGGCGCATTCCAAACTCCAAACGCTAATACACAACTCGCCCCAAATGGAGCCATTAATAATTCTGTAGAGGTTATGCTCGTTAAATATGTTAAGGTAAGAATTGTTAAAAATCCCCCTAGTAGTCCTGTTAAACAGTCCTTTATATTTACTTGTAATGGACTTCTTCCTTTCCCTTTCATTTTTGTAAAATATCGTACACTTATTGGCTGAGGATCTTTCTGCTTAGTTGCTGTTATATTATCCATCGTTCTCCTCCTTTATTTACCAACAATTATAACTCGGCATAACTAACCTGTAAATATTAATTTAAAGGGTTAGTTAAAGAATACAAAAAAAGAATCAACTGTTATAAGTTGATTCTCTAAACTTCTTCAAATTTTCGATCCTGAAATTTTGCTACCTTTTTCCGGTTCCCACATATTTTCATAGAACACCATTTTCGTTTTCCACTCTTATCTATAAATAATAAAACACAGTCAGGATTTGAACACCTTTTAAGGGAAATAAGCTTATTTTCTGCTATTAACGTTAAAGCGTCAAATGCAATTAACGATGCGAGTACATCCTCAATTTCTCCAACTGGGATAGATACTAGCTGCTGTTCAATGATTTTATATGTAAATGGTGCCTTCTCAATTTGTTTTTCTAAATACGTAATAAAATCATTAGAAATTTCTTGCTGATCAGCAATTGCCTCAAACTGTTTTCTCAGTACTTCTCTTACCTCTAATATGCTAGATGTAACTTGATCCATTCGCTTCTGAATTCCTATAAGTGTTTTTTCATTCCAAAAAGGAAGATTAACCTTTATTACATGTAGCCATTCTAATACATCTTCATTTGTTATTAATAAATCATAACGTTGTCCACGCCTAACTAGCTCTGTATTTACTAAATCTAATGAGGGATTTCCAGATATAAGCGGGAATGGTTTTGTTTCCTGCATGTACTCATCACCTTCTCTTTAAACAATCATATTCCAGATTAATACAGAAGTGCAACTTTTTTATAAACTACAAAGTATGAAGATTAAAGCCTTTAGCCATAATTACGACTAAAGGCTTTTGTATGTAAGTAAATGAAAAAGGAGCTACTTTTATGGAACATAATAAAAATGGAATGCTTGCTTTAATTGTTTTATTTTTAGGATTAGTGTTTTTTGTTAGTGGAATGGTTTATCATTTATGGGGCTCATTTTAATTTCAACTTTTAGACAAATATATATAGCACTCATTAAAGTGCTTCTATTTTGGAAGGAAGAAACAAACGATGAACAAAAAGTTATTAGCATCATTATTATGTAGCACATTCTTGTTTGGAGTATCAGCTTGCAGTTCACATGATGCGCCTGAGAAAAATGAGCAGGCTACTTCTAAAAAAACAGAGAATAACAAACTTAGCAGCAAGGATCAGCAAAAAGAACTTCCTACCAATGTAGATTCCTCTGATGTATACATGTCAATGGGATCTACCGAGTCATTAGATGTTCTAGGGACTGGAGAAGTTAAAGCACAAGGTGTCTTTAAAGTATTAGACATCGCCGTTTATAATCGTAAAGAAGAACCCATTACACTAGATATTAACAACTTTAAATTAATTGATGGATTTGGAAGAGAATATCACATTTCCAATGAATATCAGTCAGTACTTAAAGCTGCAAATATCTCCACATTCAAATTTAATATTGTTAATCCTAATGAAAGTTCGGAAGGAAACATTGTATTTGATGTACCGAAAAACACGCAAGGATTAACTTTAAAAATTAATAATGATAAGTTAGATAAAGAACTCCAATTAAAAGTGGAATAGGCCAATAAATACGTCTCCCTTAACATTCTCTACTGACATAAAAAAGTACAGTCTTTTCTACAGCAGACTGTACTTTTTTATTTATCATTTCACATAACATTCCCTAATTTTTTTGACTAGATGCTCTCCAATCACGAAAAGATGTTGGGCGTCCAGAAAAAGCTCTTTGCTTTGTAACAGATGGTTTTTCTTCAGGAGTCGTTGTTTTTTCTTTAAGAGTCGCTGGTTTTTCTTTAAGCGTCACTGATTTTTCTTCAAGAATAGTCACAGCTGTTTGCATTTTCTCTAACTGTTCTTTCAACAATTGTTGTTCAATCTTTAAATCCGTAAGTAAACGTAAAATCATCTCAGAATTAGCCATAAAGATCCTCCTTCCCCCAAATACACAGAATAAAATACAATATGTAGACGGCGGAATACCGGTGACAAAAATAAGGTCGTCAACTCTTTTAAACTTCCAAAGTTCTTTTATTTTTTTAAGGACCTGCTCCATTCATCCTTAAAAACATAAATTAAATTAAATCCATTATTAAATGGTCTTTATGGAAGGAGGAGTTAATATGGGCTATGGCGGTAGTTGTGGTGGAGGCTGTGGTTTCGGCGGCGGATTTGCCTTACTTGTTGTGCTCTTCATCTTATTAATCATCGTTGGCGCTAGCTGTTGGGGCGGCGGATTCGGCTGCTAAGGAGAGGCACTCTTGAGAGTGTCTTTTTTTTGATATGTAGCTCGTATACATATTGTTCAAATCTATATAATTTTTAAAAATATAGTTTTAAAGCATATTTCTCAATGAATAAAACAATTTAACATGGTAAAATAATATTTGGATGGGAGTCCAATATATTATTAAAATTAAGATGGTTCAAGTCGAAGGAAGGCACCTTAGGGTGTCTTTTCTTTATGACTTCTATCATCAACAAAGGGTGATACAAACTATTACATATGTTTGTACCACCCTTTATTGATGCGTTTAGACTTCACAGGTGTTGAAGCTTTAGACTTCTCCCTTAGTGTACCCATATTATTAGAACATCCTGTAATCTGTAGACAAAATGTAGCTAATAAAAACAATATTAATAATTTCTTCAATAAATCCTCCTACATACATAAAACACCATATGTTACAAAGTAAACATAACATCAACTCTTTATAAAAACAATACAATCCTCGGTCCTTAAGCTATCTCTTAACATAAGAGTACCGCCACATATTCATCAAGCTAAGATTTTAAAATATCCCCTACTTAAGGAATTTGTAAGTATCAAGTAAGAAAAACGAGAGCTTTGTTTCGTATAATCAAAATATAAAGTGAAGGAAGAAAGATTATTTCTGGGATTAATATGCATGTGACAAGAGAAGAAATCTACGTTTTTTTAGAATAATAATATGAGTATGTCCAAGTTTTGGAGATTGCTTGCAAATATTTTGAAGTTTTCACACCAGAATTCTAATTACCATACCTGTTTTTTACCATCACATATTGGAGGTTAAAACATGAATAAAAAAAAGAAAATACAAAGATCAGTACTTACCTTTACCCTACTCTTTTCTTTAGGCGTTTCATCTTTCCCGCTTACAACAACTATTCACGCAGATACACGTGAGGAACAATCTGCTGAAAAGAAACTAGTCTCTTTAACGGAGTGTACATCATTATTTTTTGAATATCTCCAGCAAGGTAAGTATGCCGAGGCACTACAGTTGACGTCTGCTGCTTTTCAATCTAAGTTTACAGCAAACACATTACAAAACTGGTGGACACAAAGTGGCTGGAGCGGGATAAAAAGCATGGGAACCCCCGTGATAAAAGAACGAAACTTGGTCCATCAGACGGTGGAAATTCCAGCAGCTACCGAAGAAACTACCATACCGCTACTCCTTAAATTCACACCTGGCGGGAAAGTAGATGAAATTGGAGAAAGGCCACCCGAGGAATCTTTTACCATCCCCCATCCTAGCTATGATCAACCTGACTCCTATCAAGAACGTGAAATCGTCATTGGAAATTCTACCTATCCGCTACCAGCGACATTAACAGTTCCGAAACATAAGCGTGGTGAAAAGCTGCCCGTAGTTGTTCTTGTGCATGGTGCTGGCATCCATGATCGCGATGCTACCTATTTGGGAACAAAAATCTTACGAGACCTTGCGGTGGGCCTTTCATCCAACGGAATTGCAGTGTTGCGCTATGAAAAACGTACCTTAGAACATGCATTAAAGATGAGTGCAGAACCTGTTACGTTAGACCGTGATACTACAGATGATGCTATATATGCAGCAAAGTCAGCAGCGCAGCAGGAAGGCATTGATCCAAATAATATTTTCATTCTCGGACATAGCCAAGGAGCTGGCACAATGCCGCGTATACTGAGCAAAGCGCCTTCCTCACTTGTTCGAGGAAGTATCTTACTCGCACCACCTGCACGCCCTCTGACTGACACTGCCATTGATGTGAGTCAATACCTTGGGGTGCCAAAGGAAGTAATCGATGAACTAAAAAGACAGTTCGCTTTTATCCTGGATCCCACTTTCAATCCTGACCATCCGCCAGCTGGCTACAATTTTCCGTTTCCGTCTCCTCATTTTATGTATGATGTTACTAGGTGGCGTCCAGTTGAGGAGGCAAAATCACGAAAAGAGCCTTTACTCATTCTGCAAGGGGCACGCGATTATCAAGTAACAGTAAAAGATGACTATACAAAATGGCAGGAAGGACTTTCAAACAGCGGGAATGTTCATTTCAAAGAATATCCGAAATTGAATCATTTCTTCACGGAGGGTGACGGGGAATTAAGTCTTCCTAGTGAATACGAAATCCCTGCTAATGTTCCTGAGTACGTCATCCAGGACATTATTACATGGGTTAACGAGACAAAAAAATAAGATAACATCAAAAGCCTTCATGCAATTATCATTGCGTGAAGGCTTTTGAAAATGGTGATTCAGAGATAGCTATTATAATGCATCAAAACGAAAATTATATTTTTCTACGTACTAAATAAAATGCTAAGGAACCCATAATAACAGGTGCAACGAAGTCAAAGAAATGTGAAAAAGTAAAAGTAAAAAGAAAAAGAAATGGTATAAGTGTATAGATAACTGCTAGTCCTATAAATAAAGGAATTCCAAATTGAAACTCTCGACATCGTTTAATTTTCCTATATAAAACTTCCCCAATTAGGCAAGCTATAAGAGCTGGTATACTACCATAAGTGACGATAGTTTTTATGAACCCCTGTAAAACGTCTGGGTGAATAAAGCTAGGATTAAAAATATATGAAATTAAGAACCATCCAAAAATAAAAGCAAATAGACTTGCAGCATAACTAACTACAAATTTTATCAAAGTAAGCAACGTAATCATCCCCATAATTCCCTAATATTATCTTCATTGTATCATTTTCTCTTAAAAAGACTCCAAAAGGATATACTTGCCCTTCAGTTGTCTTTTTTAACGCTTGTTCAAGACGTATTTTTTGATGTTATTTTATATAAAAAACTTTTGGGAGCAACCTGTTCGAAAAATTGATAAAGAATAAGCGGTTGAAGGATGAAAACAGAAGACTACAAGGAAAACTGTATGAACAAATATAATGAAACAAGGCTCTTACTTTGTAGTGGTATCCACGAAGTAAAAGCCTTGTTTTTTCTACTCATTTTTTATATCAGTCTTGATTTTCCGATGGAAAGGCACAGAAAATCTACTACAGAAGGTGTGATACCTCTAGGATTAACAAATTCTTTAAATTTCTGTGTACTACGTACAAGCCCTCTACTTTTGGCACGTGCCTCTAATTCAGCTCGAACTTGTATTGTATCCAGAGCCATTCTTTCTAAAGCATGCGCAGAATATTTACGATCATTAATTTCGAGTTTTTAAAACTCATTTATTGTAACTGTAAAATGTGGCTTGAATTTTACTTCGATTGTTTTGTTTTCTACGCCACCTTGGACATATAATGAGTCATTACGGGTATAGATTCGTTTCGCCGAATGCATCTTGGTTTCAAAGATGCATTTATTTTTATAATACAAATTTAATTCAACAGTTTCCTCGTAATAACACATAATCATTACTAATTCAAAGCCTAATTTATCTATTTTATTATATCTATATGCACCTGCACCTGGAATAAAATAATCTTCTGGTTCACTCTCGAATATTTCTAATAATTCATATTCGTCATATTGTATATTCAATTTAACAACTCCTTACGTGAATGGGCTCAATCCACTTTATTTATAATATTCACGATTTATTAGGTACAACGGATACAACATCGCCATTATCATTCAATACGACTCTAACATCTTTCCCATCGTATTGCCATAGACCAGGTTTATTTCCAGGTTTTTAGTAGCATGCTTAATTGTTTCTTCTACTACACTTGGTGTTACACCACGTGGATCAACTTTTTTTAATTCCTCCATGTATTCTTTTGATCCGAATGTGTAACCATTCCTTTCAGCTCTTTCACGTGCACGCTTTGTAAGTTCTGCTCGAACCTGAATTGTATCAGGTGCCATTCTTTCAAGCGCATGTTCAGTATACTTACGCCCATCAATGACGCCGCCAGTATTCCGAAAAAATCACGCTAAGCAAAAAATATAATAAGCTGTCGATATAGACAGCCCTTTACATAATTATCGTTATTGGAATCAAAATAAGCTTACACATCCAAGCTGTTGATGATAGCTACTATTTGATGATCTGTCCATTTGCCATTAATCCTTATATTTTCTTTCGCTATACCTTCTTTTTTAAATCCCACTTTTTCTAATACACGAATAGATGCTAAATTATCAAGCATCGCTCCTGCTTCAATTCTATGTAGCTTTAATTCCCTAAAAGCAAAGTCTACAACAAGTTGAAGAGCCTCTGTTGTATAGCCCTTTGCATTATGCTTCTTATCTAAAGTAAATCCCGTATAACAGCTTTGGAGATCTCCCCTAACAATTTGAGTTAATGAAATGTCTCCGATAAGCTTATCATTTTCTCTTAAAAAGATTCCAAAAGGGTATACTTGCCCTTCAGCTGTCTTTTTTAGAGCTTGTTCAAGACGTATTTTTTGATGTTCTTCTGTATAAAAAACTTCTGGGAGCAATGGACAAACTCGTTGAAAAAATTCGCGATTTCTAATATGTAAGTTAGCTAACTCGTTGGCATCATCAGTTTTATAAAGCCGAATATAAATGTGCTTCCCTACTAGTTTCATAACATCCCTCCAACATTTTTATATGTCTAATGAGGAAAAAATATACCGTATACTATATACAGTTGGATATTATCAGGAATCATTTTGCACGAAAGAAAAGACACTCTATATGAGTGTCTTTTCCAATAGTTTTTAGCAGAAGCAAGAAGCTCCAACGATGATTAATAAAATGAATAACACAACTAATAAAGCAAAGCCTCCAGAAAAGCCACAACCGCCACAACTACCACCATAGCCCATAATAGTTCCTCCTTTAGATAAGAGGGGAAAACTAAGGTTCACTCATGTATTTTAATGGATTCGTTTCATCTTATGTTTTTTCGTATTGATTGAGCAGGTCCTTTCGAAAACTATTTACATATTAACTATATTTTTAAAAATGAATAATTTAACTATAACAATAAATAGATAAATTAATATAATGTATTAATTCTAAAAGAAGGGAGGAATAGCCATGCAATTAGTTTGTTTTAAAATAGTAAGTGGTCAGTATTTCTTATTTGTAGAAGGTATTCAAATTCCTGTACCAATTCCAGCAGTTGCTGCAGCTTTATTAATTGGTTTAGGAGTAATTCCACTTTGTTCTTAATGTAAGGAATTCGGATCATTCCTATCTTTCCATTGGAAAAGCCTCAAGTATATGAATACTTGAGGCTTTCTTTATATCAAAGAAAAAACACCTTACAGCGCTTGAAGATCTCCTGATTTAAATAATGCGGCCGTTACATCATCACCGAAAGTATTGAAACAGAATACTTGCTCGTCTACCTTATCCATTACTGTAGCTTCACCTATCTTGCCACCTTGAAGTTTAATAAAATAGTTATGTTCTTCTAAAATTTTACTAAAATCTCTATTTGCCCATCTTTCAGTAATTGCTAATAGCTCTTCTTTATTCTTGAAATTGTTTCCATTTAGAATATTTCTTACTTTCTCTGCATTCTTTTTGGACATAGGGGTTGCTCCCTTTCCTTCACACGCTTTTACTTTTTGATGAGTCATGCTATGCATAGCTGAAATCACTTCTTCTTCAGTAGAAGTTACTGTAATGTGAAGTTGTGCATTTGAGCCTTTCACTTCTGCTTCATTCGATAGTATGTCTTCTTTATTAACCTCTGCAAAAACATGGTCCTCACTCTCAAGCGGGACTTCAGCAAACTGTAACATTCCATAAGTCATACCCGTTGCAAGTACTACTACACCTATAATAGATGCTAGCCAATACGTTAGCTTCTTGTCCATCTTCATTTCCCCTGTCTTCGTTTACATATCTTAACTAAAGAATACCATATTAAATTCCTTTTTATTGAAGTGTCTCTAATTTTCACTATAAAAAACGTTAAAATCGTTTAATATAAATATAACAACTTTACAATCATGACTATGCCTATTCTCATAACAGGATCTATATACGATGTCACTAAATCATCTGGTGAACTATTAGTTATTAGTACGGCTTTGCATCGTTATTCTCAAAAAGGATAATTATTGTACATACCAATTCTTATGTATGAAGACACCCAAAACAAGTGTTACGAAAAAAATATAAAAAAGACATCTTTTCTAGGGAAAGATGTCTTTTTTATATAAACCTTAATGTTCGTTCTGTAAAACCCTCGCTGCCTTTACTCCTTCTTTCTCTTCTTTTAAGAATAACGATACGATAAATGCAACAATAATAAAGATTAACCCAAGTGCAAATGCACCTTGGAACCCTGACGTTAAACCGTTTAACTTCTCTACTGGATCCAGTGGATTTACGGAGCTCTCCATATAGCTAGTTGTTCCTGAAGACATTTTCGATATGAATATAGCTGTACCAATTGCGCCAGCTACTTGTTGCAACGTACTAAATAGTGCTGTTCCGTGCGGATATAAATCTGGTGTTAATTGATTTAAACCGTATGTTTGTGCTGTCATGACAAACATGAGTCCAACCATTAATACGCTATGCCTGACAATAATTTGTAACATTGATGTATCAGGAGTAATGCCTTTAAATAAGAACATTGCAATTCCTACTAAGACAATGCCGGGAACGATAATAACTTTCGGACTAAATTTATCAAATAGTTTACCTGCGATTGGCCCCATTATGGCGCTAATAACACTTCCCGGAAGCATGATAATTCCTGATTTAAAAGCTGTAACGAGTAAAACGGTTTGCAGGAACATCGGTAATAAAGTCATCGTTGAAAATAACGACATCATCACAATGACAATTAATCCAACTGATAATGTAAACATCGGAACTTTAAATGCTCGTAATTCTAAAATTGGATTCTCAATTTTCAATTGTCGAACGGCAAAAATACATAATGAGATAAGCCCAACAATTAAAGTGCCATATACTTTTGCATCGGACCATCCTAAATCACCCGATGCACTAAAGCTATACACAAGCCCGCCAAATCCTAATGTCGATAAAAGGATAGATGGGTAATCTACTTTTGGCCTTGTTAACTCTGAAACATTTTGAATGTACTTCATCCCAATCATAATGGAAATGATCACGATAGGAATAACAATATAGAATAACCAGCGCCAATTTAATGAATCCACAATTACTCCAGATAATGTAGGGCCAATTGCCGGAGCTGCCATCATCACGAGTGCGATTAATCCCATTGTCGCACCACGTTTTTCAGGTGGACAAATGATTAAAATCGTATTCATTAATAACGGTGTAATTAACCCCGTCGCTACAGCTTGGACGATACGGCCAATTAATAAAACGGAAAATGTCGGTGCGAATCCCGCAATTAATGTACCGACTAAAAACGTTACCATAGCGATCAAAAACATTTGTCTCGTTGTGAGCCATTGCTGAAGTAATGCTGTAATTGGAACTAAAACCCCAACTACTAACATGTATGCTGTAGAAAGCCATTGAATCGTTGAAGCCGTTACGTCAAATTCTTTCATTAATACCGTTAACGCATTTCCAAGTAATGTTTCATTTAATAATGCAACCATTGCACCTAAAAGTAATGCAATTAAAATGGGGGTATGTTTCAAATTAGAAGTATCAACTTTGCCACTTGCTGGGCTCTTAGTTGTAATATTCATTTACAGATTCTCCTCCTGTTTCTTACTTAAAAAACTTTAAATACACCGGAACACATGTAATATAATATACATATGTAGATTAAAAAGGGAGAATCAATTTTCAGCCACTGTATATTTAATCTACAAAAAAGGAGAATTGTAGATGAACGATAGTGAAAAACAACTTGATTTACGTATTAGACGTACACATAAATTACTGTGGGATTCCTTATTTGAATTAATGACGCAATCAAAACAGAAATATAGTACGATCACGATTAACCAAATATGTGACCGCGCAATGGTACACCGAACAACCTTTTATAAACACTTCGAAGATAAAGATGCTTTATTAACATTTGGATTTAAACGATACAGCAAGATGATTGCTGAAATACCGGTTTCAGATCGATTAAGTAAACCATTTCAAGTAATGGAACAATTTCTACATCATGAAGAAATCGGTAAAATATTAGAAACGCAAATGTCTGATGAACAATTTATTAACCGAACACAATATTTAAGTCACGAAACGAGAAAACAAGAAATAGAAGCGTTAAATCAACTGCACAAAAATCATACGATGCCCAATGATTTAATCATTGAATTTTATTCAGGGGCAATCACCTCATTAAGCGCATGGTGGTTTAAAAGTGAAAGAAAAGTTTCTGCTACTGAAATGGATAGGTATCTCCACCAACTCATTAATCGGGATATTTTTCAGTTTGAAGAGGAATAACTTCCCCATCAAAAAAACGCCTATATGAAATAGGCGTTTTTTTGTACATACTATTACTCCCCAATCCTCTTCAAATCCGAACTTTCAATAATCGAATGAGCATATCCATCTTTCCCAACTCGCACCATCGCTCTTCCTAATTGTTCCGAAGTTATTATACTGCCGAATCTCTTTAATAGTGGATTAAAAGGTTTCATCACATCGTACATCAATTGATATGATTTCGTTTTTGATTTCACACCATTTGCCGGGATGATTAATCCTGGTCTGAACATATACGCAGCTTTAAAAGGTAAACGTAATAACTCATTTTCCGTTCGTCCCTTCACTCTCGCCCACATCGTACGTCCTGATTCTGTACTATCTGTGCCGCTACCAGATACGTAAATGAACGTCATGTTTGGATTTAAATCCACTAATGTATTTGCAGCAGATAACGTTAAATCATACGTTACCTTTGTATATTCCTCTTCTTTCATCCCTTGAGAAGAAACACCTAAACAAAAGAAGCATGCATCAAATCCGGCTATTTTTTCTTCAATAGACGATAAGTCAGTCACATTTGTAAGCTCAATTTCATTTAATTTTTCATGCATCGCATTCGTACGTTTTCTACCGATTGTTACGACTTCTTTGACCTCACCATTTAATAAACTTTCTCTCAGTACACTCTGACCGACCATACCTGTCGCTCCAAAGATGATAACTTTCATTTGCATCCTCCTCCCCTTATAAAAAGGCTGGTTTATCACCCTCTGTATTCGGTTTATTTACACCTAAGTTTCCACCAACGTGTAAATCAGGTGACTGTGCTAATTTCACAACAAGAGCTGCAACACTTTTACGTGATACTTCCGTTCCTTTATACGGCTCACCTTTTTCCGTAATTTCATATTCAACTTCATCATAATCAGTTAACCACGCTGGTCGTAATACGGTGTATGCAAGATTTGAAGCCTCGATTACATCAACAGCTTTTCGGTATGGTCCTAAATATTGACCAATCGTACGGTTATTCCATTTCCCGAATTCTCCTGGCACTTCATCATAAATACCGAGTGAGCTAATGAAAATAAGATGTTTCACTTCCATCTCTTCCATCGCACTCAAAACTGTTTTCGCCTGCTCTTCTAAATCATCACCCGCTAAATTTGCATACACAACATCTTGATTTACCATCGCTTCTTTTAACGTTTCACGATTTAGAACATCTCCTTCCATAATGCGCACACGATCAGACGCATATTGCTGTACTCGATCTGCATTTCGTAAATATAACGTTAACCTTGCATCCGTGTCATTTAAAAATATATCAATCGCATTACGCGCAATTTGTCCGTTCGCTCCAAGAATTAATACGTTCGTCATCTTCAAAACTCCCTTTCTTATTTTGTATAAGGCAGTAGAAGGTATTTCTACTGCCTCACATCATTTTTTATTTCAGATTTTCTTTAAAGAATGTATCTAATTTTTCAATCGCTGGATTCACGTATTCCGGCACATCGTATAATGCAACGTGTGTCGCACCATCAACGATGAATAATTCTTTATTTTTACTCGCAGCTTCTTCCACTACTTCTTCACTGAAATAGCGCGTATCCGCATCACTACCTGCAATTATTAAAAGCGGTTGTGTTAAAAACTTATTAATATGGCTAAAAGGTGAATATGTTGCGATTTTAGCAAAACTTGTGAACACTAGACGGTTCGGTGCATTTTCATGACGGCCACGTTCTTGTACATAGTACTCATGCCCTTCCGCCATCGTCCCAGTCATACTTTCATCTAACTCTTCTGGTACATACGAAATATAATACGTATCCACACCATTCGCTTCGTTCGTGCGCTGACCTGATACTTGTTCTAAAAACTTAATTTGATCTTCCGCCGGAATAGCGCGGCCAATACCTTCTGTAAATAATGAACCAATATCAACCATACTCACTGTTGCGACTGCTTTCATACGGCGATCCGTTTGCGCAGCTGCTACTGTATAACCTCCGCCAGCGCAAATACCTAGCGCACCGATTTTATCATTGTCTACATATGATAATGTCGTTACATAATCCACCGCTGCACGCATATCTTCTGTACGAGCATATGGATCTTCAAAATAGCGCGGTGTTCCTTCGCTCTCCCCTTGGTTTGATGCATCGAACGCTAAAGTAATAAAACCTAATTCAGAAAGCTTATTCGCATAAAGACCGGCTGCTTGTTCTTTCACGCCTCCACCTGGATGAGAAACAATGATTGCTGGATACTTTTTCGTTTCATCAAACTCCGCTGGAACATATAAATGACCTGCTAATAATAACTCGTTATTTTTGAACTTAACATTTTGTCTCATAATAAAACCCTCCAATTATTTTTTTAATATTAATCTTCGATAGTAAACCATGGGCCTGAAGCTTCAATTACATGCCACAGTTTTTCTGGAAGCTCTAGCTCACTCACTTTTGATTTCTTAATCGACGCTTGAATTTCATCTTCTTTTCCGTGCTCAACTTTTTCGATCCAGTCTGGATTCATAATTAACGCATGACCAATTGCCGCAAGTGATACTCCTTTTTCTAAAGCTAAAGCTGCATCATCTGGCGTTACAATAGAGCCAGCTACCATTACAGGAACTCTCCCATTTACATGTTCAACGATTAACTCCATGTATGTTTTCTCGTCCTCGCTATCAACTGGTTTAGAAGTAAGGGCACTCGCTAACGAAGCGTGAACATAATCAACATCTAATTCAATAAGACGATTCATTAACTCGTACGTATCTTTCATTCTTAACGCACCTTCTTGTGGTTCATCAGGTGAAAATCTGTAACCAAGTGCGAACGGCTTAGTTGCATACTTTTTAATAACTGACTGAATTTCACGAACAACTGCTAGCGGGAATCGTAAGCGATTTTCTAAAGAACCGCCCCACTCATCTTCACGTCTATTAAAGAATGGTGAGAAGAAGTTTTGTAGTAAAAATCCGTGTGCACCGTGAATTTCAACGCCGTCAAAACCAGCTTCAATTGCTCTTCGCGTCGTTTCTCCAAAATCACGAATCACTTCTAAAATTTCATCGTGCGAAAGTTCTCTCGGTAATACAGATGGTGCAAACGGAGAAGCTTCTGTTTCTAAAGCACTTGCACTTACGACATCCCCGCCCGGTGTGAAATTAGGTAATGCTTTGTTCCCTGCATGGAAAATTTGAAGGATAGCCGGTGCTCCGCCGCTCTTAGCCGCATCCGCTAACTTACGTAAACTTGGAATAAACGTATCATCATAACCAGCAAACTCATTTGTAAAACCGATACCGTTCGCCTGTACATGTGTACATCCCGTAATCACAAGCCCGACTCCGTTCACTCTCTTTTGGTAATACGTTACTTCTTCATCTGAAATCGTATAATCATCATTACCAGCCCAAGTTGTCATCGGCGCCATCACGACTTTATTTTTCAGAGTAACACCAGATTTAAATGTAAATGCTTCAAATAAGTTGTTATATTTCGGATTCATAATTGACCTCTTTCTCGTTGTTTTTCATATATAAAATTGTCATTATTTTGTTATTTGTTCTTTTGAAGAAAGTTACTTAGAGCACGAAATGTGACTACATCCCCCTCTTTCATTAAGAAATGATACTCGGAAGAATTAATGCACGTTGATGCATTATCTCTCCCGTGTGTATAATATAAAATGAAAAAGAGATGTTTTCAAACGTCAATTTTAGTGAATTCACGCATTAATACACACATCCATAAAAATTGTGTATTAACTATAAAGAAAGTTTGGTGACACAATGGAAAAAGTCGATCGAAGGATTATTAAATCAAAAGAAGCCATCAAAAACGCTTTTATTGAACTAATGGCCGAAAAAGAATTTGATAAAATTACAGTAAAGGACATTTGCACCACAGCGGACATCGGAAATAGAACGTTCTACCTTCATTACCTCGATAAATATGATTTACTCGATAAACTCGTTGTAGAACGTATCGAAGCGCTAAAAACACTGTGCGCTCCTCTCCACAATTTAAGCTTTAGAGAAGCTTGCATCGCTTGGTTTGAAAACATGGAACAACACTACTTCTTCTTCTCAACGATGCTAGCTGGAAAAGGAGCTTCTGCTTTCCGCAAACACTTCTTCGACTACATCATCGAACAAATAAAAGATGACATAGATATTAAAGAAGGCATAAACAAAGGATTTAGTGAAGACATGATTATTACATTCTTCGGCTACGCCATTGTAGGAGTCGTGGAGACATACTTTATGAAAGGACTTCCTGACCCGCCGGAAGTTGTCGCGGAACAGCTTGGATTGTTGCTGGATAGGAACTTTTAAATGAAAAGAGGCTATTGTATGAACCGATTAGACCGGATTATACAATAGCCTCTTTCTTATAAAATAAAACGTCGATAAATTTAAGTTACAAATATTCAGAATTAATATTAAAATAAAAAATGGGGATAGGGGTATGGGATTATAAAATGAAACTTTAATCAGTGGGGGTTTTGTTCATCCCCCACTGATTATTAGTTGAACCAATCGGGCATTTACGGGCAGTTGATCTCCCACCTAACTTCTTTGCTCCAGCCGAATTTTGAGGTGGGAATCTTACTGCCCACAAATAGCGGGATAAAATTTATACATAACGAGGGAATAGAAATGAAACTACAATTAAAAGCGGATTTAATGTTACTATTAGTTACATTTTTTTGGGGTGCATCCATCCTACTTACAAAGCTTGGACTTGATGGCATAGAAGAATATAATTTAATCGCATTACGATTTATTATCGCTTTTCTTTTATCAGGTTTAATATTTTACAAACATTTGTTCAAAGTTGATTTTAAAACTGTAAAATATGCATTTATACTCGCTTCTGTCTTATTTATCGTTTACATTTTCGCGACTTTCGGTACAAAGTATACGAGTGTTTCTAATGCTGGTTTCCTACTATGTCTCACAGTCATTTTCATTCCAATATTATCAGCTATATTTTTAAAACACATTCCGGAAAAGAAAGTTATAGTAGGAATCATTTTAACGATAATAGGAATTGGTTTATTAACATTAACGAGCGAATTCAAAATCGGTAACGGCGATATATTTTGCATACTGTCTGCCCTGTTTTATGCGATCCACGTCATCATTACTGGAAGCGTAACGAAACATGTGAATTCCATTGCACTTGGAGTAGTGCAACTAGGTTTCGTCGGCCTATTTAGTCTTATTTTTTCATTCATGATAGAAACGCCAAAACTTCCTAGCACAATCAACTCATGGCTAATCATATTAGCTTTAAGCATATTTTGCACAGCAGTCGCATTCATCGTACAAGTAATTGCCCAACAATACACTACACCTACCCATACAGGTCTTATTTTTTCATTAGAACCTGTCTTTTCCGCAGGATTTGCTTTCGTTTTCACAGGTGAAACGCTGACAGGAAAAGGATACTTAGGGGCTACGCTTATATTGTTGAGTGTGCTAATTGCTGAGTTAGATTTTAAGAGTTTGTTGAGGCCTAATTATAAGAAGAATATAGAATAAACATTTCACTATGATCAATAAACATACCCCAGAAAAATATGAGTTTATATTTTTTCATTCTCTTCACTTAGATTTTCTTTTTAGATGCTATCTTCAAACAAGGTAGCATCTAAAAAATGTTAAAAGGAATTTTCTCCCTAGTGTCTTCTTATATTTTATGTAATCTGCATATTTGACCTTTTCCACGTTCTTTAATTACTTACTGAATATAGTCATACAGATTTTTCGCTAACAACAAACAAGTTACTGTAATGAAAAGAGCACGAACATACCCGCTCCCTTTTTTTATAGCAAATTTGGATCCAACAATCCCTCCAGCAATTTGAGCAATCCCCATTATAAAACCATATGCATAGTTTACTTGCCCTACATACATAAACATCAATAATGCACCAACATTACTTCCTAAATTAAGAAGCTTCGCATTACCTGCTGCTTTTAAAAAGTCATACCCAATAAATAAAAGAGAAAACATTAAAAACGAACCTGTTCCAGGACCTAGAAATCCATCATAAAAACCAATAGCAAAAACAAAGAAAGTAAAAATAATGACGTGTCGACCAGACAATTTCTTATGAGTGGAAATACTCCCCCAATCCTTTTTGAATATCGTATAAATAGCGACCGCCCCAAGCATAATCAGCATCAATGGCTTCAGTACTTCTGGATTCATTAAATGAACGGTCCATGCCCCTATTATGGAACCTATGAAAGTGAGTGGAACTAATTTAAATGCCGATTTCAAATTAAGATTACCAGAACGATAAAACACAATATTACTAGTTGCACACCCCATTGTCGAGGCTAGTTTATTCGTAGCTACTGCACTTGCTGGATTCAGTCCTGTAAATAATAAAGCTGGTAAAGCAATGAGTCCTCCACCACCTACAACTGAATCAATAAATGCAGCTAAAAATCCAAAAGCAATCAAAATCATTAATACAGATGGGTCTAAATAAAAATCCATATTGTTAACCTCCCCTTTAGTCACTATTCGAATAGTAACTAATAATTTGCTAAATGTAAATAGTTATTGTAACGTTAAAATATAAAAGCAAACATCGGAGGACGAAAAAAGTGGACTACATAGTGCAACAGCTTAAAAAAATTGGTTTCAATGAATATGAAGCTAAATCTTATGTATCTCTTGTTAAACAAGGGCCTGTCACAGCCTACCAAGTGAGTAAAGATTCGGGTGTCCCAAGAGCGCGAATTTATGAGATTTTAGGTAACCTTGTAGAAAAAGGAATTGTCATGAAGGAAGAAATAAATGACACCACTCGCTATTCACCTCTACCTGTTGAAATCTTTTTACAGAAGGCGCAAACAGAATGGCAGTCTACTTACGAAGGAATAAGTGATTCATTAAAAAAACTAGAAACTTCCGAGGAAAAAACAGATAATCGAGTGATTACTTTAAAAGACAATAAAACAATCATTAGCTATTGTCAGGCATTAATAAAAAAAGCAGAACGACGTATTGTCATTTCAATGTGGGATGAGATGTATGAAGCGTTAAAAGAAGATCTATCTGAAGTAGCTGATAAAGTTACAATACAAGGTATTACCCTGCATGTTGAAAATCCCATTAAAAATCTAGAAGCCCATCGCATAACACCTTATACAGAAACTTCGTCTACAGAACATTGGTTTATTTTATCGATAGATTCTAAAGAGATGATTTATGGACCATCACTTGAAGAGCGTAATATTGCTTTTTATACAGATGACCCCGTTCATATATACTTATTAGAGGATTATGTATGGCATGATGTGTTAGTAAATCGACTTGTCCGACGTAGCCAAGATGACTTGCAGCAATGGATTACTGCAGAGAGAAAATCTTTCTTTATGGGGAAATGAGGAACATATTCAAGAGCAAACCAAAAGATTTGCGTATTAAACCTAACAACTTCTCCGTACAAAAATAGCCGACTATTATATAGTAAATATTCGGCTATTTTTGTATAAATTTATACAGACGCTGCCATTACCCCAGCGATTAATGAGATAAACGCTTCTCCCACTCTTTCACCTTTTCAATTGTTACATCTAATTTTTTAGCTATTTCTTCTACACTCATTCCTTTAAAAAGCATTCCAGCTGCCGAAAGTGCTTTATCAATTTCTTCTTGCTTCTCTTGTTCATATAAACGACCTACTTTTGTCATCCGTAACCACTCCTTTACCTTTTTCGCGTAGTCTTCATCAATAAATTTATCTGTAGCTACAAGAATCCCAGCAATAACTTGAATTTGTTCTTGCTCATCGGAGATACACTTTGCTACTTCTATCGTTTTTTCAATTAAAATTTGTCTTTTCTCTCTACTATGCATAAGTGGTACAAGTATTAATTTCATGGTTTCTTCATCCGTCAAAGATTTTCCTTCTTCCATTTTTCTAATAATCTTTTGAAGAATGGCATCACCATTGTATTCATTTAGTAAAACCGCTTTAGAATTTAAACGTATACTACATACATCTATTTCTTCTATAGGATTCATTACCTCACTTGTATAAATAACTACGATTCGAATATCCGGTAACTCTTTCCTCTTATTATAGTAACGATACATAATTTGATTCGCATAATCCATATACTTCAAATGGTTTTCGAGGAAACGGGTATTACTTTCATACTCTAACATTAAAATTGAACCATCTTCCATTTCAAATAAAGTATCTGAGCGCCTTTGATCTGCACGAGCTCTCGAAAATTCATTTAGCAACAATTCTTTTATTCTTGGATAACCTTTTAACCCATATGCTTCAAGCCCTTTATCCCTATAACATTCACTTAAAAACTTCATCAGAATATCTTTATTATGATAAGAAATATCATTCCCTGCCAATAGCTAATCCCCCTTAACTATTAGTTACCATTTTCTTTATTATATAACTTATAAAATTAGCGTTACAACTTTCGTTCACATGCACATGCTATTTTCAAAACACCTTCCTCTCACTACTTCTCCCTCTCCACAAACCGCCCAAACTCCTTCAAAAACCTCAGCTTAAAACTCCCCACAGGCCCATTCCGGTGCTTCGCCACATGAATCTCCGTCATCTCTTTCTGCACTGTTTCCTTATCGTAATAATCCTCTCGATACATAAGCATAATGACATCCGCATCTTGCTCAATTTGTCCGGTCTCTCTTAAATCTGATAAAAGCGGACGCTTATCTTGCCGCGACTCTACAGAACGAGATAACTGTGATAACGCTACTACACAAACATTTAATTCACGTGCTAATAACTTAAGCTTACGAGAAATCTCACTAATCTCTTGAAATCTATTACCCTTATGCTTCGGATCGCCCGTAATGAGCTGCAAATAATCTACAATGACTAAAAGCTTTTTATCACCGTGTTTCCGCTTTAACTTACGGGTTTGCATCCAAATATCTTGCACCGTAACACCTGCATTGTCGTAAATCTCAAATGGCAACTCACCAATCTCCGCAAACGCCTTACTTACCTTCTCCCAATCTTCCATCGCAAAACGATGCTTCGGATTTTTCAGCCTACCTCCTGACACTTCACCTATGCAAGAAGCCATCCTTTTTAACAATTGCTTACTACTCATCTCTAACGAAAACAATTCAATCGCCGCTCCAGACTTCGCCGCATGCAGTCCAACATTTAGTGCAAACGCAGTCTTCCCCATAGAAGGACGCGCACCAAGAACGACAAAATCACCTTCCTGCAATCCGCACGTCATTTTATTTAACGATGTATAACCAGACTCAATACCAGTAATCTCTTTCACATCTTGATGAAGCTCCTCATACAAATCAACTAACGCATCCTTCAAATCAAACTCACATACAGAGTCTTTTTCCTCTAACTCACAAAGTGCCGTAATCGTCTCACCGATAACTTTCTCACTCTTCTCCGCAATAAGACGCTCTCCCATCTTGTGCCCGAGAACACCAGCCTGATACATTTTCCAGGCACCTCGAACAAGCCCCTCATAATATGAGAAGTTTCTAGTAGTAGGCACACCATCCATTAACCCTATAAAATACGCCATTCCCCCGATCCCCTCTAAAAACTTCGGATCTACCCTAGAAATGAACGTCACAAGATCAATCGGTTGCCCCTCTCCTTCCATCTTTCGCATTAACTGAAATATAGACTTATGTACTGACATAGAAAAATAATGCTCAGCCAAACGGCACTCCTTAATAAGCTCTCCATCAATTAATAGAGAACCTAACACCGTCTTCTCCGCCTCCACATTTTGAATACTCATGGCCGCCACCCGCGTTCCGCTAAAAAGCGCTGCAACTCTTCCTCTGACGGCGCATTCTTCTCCCACTCCTCACACCTCGCCAAAAACTCCTCCGTCTCCCCCGTACTAGCAGACGACTCCTTCTTCCTAAAGCTCGCCGTATCCACCTCAACCTCACACAATTTCGTAAAACCTTTCCCGTGCCAACCTCTCAAAATCCCCTTCACATAAGCAACCGTCCGCTTATTATTCTCAAACGCAATTTGAAGAGCCTTCAGCACAAGCTCCTCTGACAAATCTTCCATCCACGCACTCAGTTCCTCCACAGTATGCGGAGACAAACTACCAAAATGTTGCTCATAAAAAGAAAACACACGACTTCCCGTTTCTTCCTCTATAACCTCTTCTTCTGTCTCCTCGCAAACTGAATCAACATCATCCACAGCCAAATCACCAGGCATACCGAAATGCGCTAAAAGCATCGGAACACTCAGCTCTTCCTCCGCGCACTTCTGAAGAAACATATGTACAAACTCCTTATTCTTCACACCCTTAAGCTCACGAAGCACACACTTCTCCACATTCGTATTCGTCACAGGATTATAACGAAGCCAATTCAAAACGAATAACTCCCGCGTATCCGCATCATAAAGAATCTTCCCATAATCAATGAAGCGCTGCACAAGCTTATCAACAGTCTCCCGATTATAACCCGTCTCCATCTCAGCTAACCGCTTCGGAAAAGGAAAAATCCCACACTGCGTTGTCTTCGAACAAGTTAACAAATAAACATAAAAATACCGCTCCTCCGGCGTCAAATCCAAAACAAAATCATCCTGCCAAAAATTCACCTGCACATTACGATACACCGCCATCCTAATTCCTCCCGTCTCCGTTGAAAAGTAAAAGCCCCTTTGTAATATATATAGGCGGGAGGGCCGGGTTTTTGGCGTGTTATTTCAAAATTTTTTTTGACTACTACTACTACTACGGTGTTTGTTGGTGTTTTTGTTTTGTTATGTTTTTTCTTAGTGATTTATTACTTGGTAGGGGCTTGTAAGGGGCTAGTTATCGGTTACTTTGATTAGGAAGACTCGATCTGAGAAACCACCTCGTTCTTTTGCTTTCTTTTTGCGGATGTTGTTGATTTCTTCTAGTGTTGTGCCTTCGTGTTCGGCTAGGGCGTTTATTAGTTCTAGGAGGTCGGATAGTTCTTCGAGTTTATGTTCTTTTGTGTCTGCTTCTAGATATTCAGTTAGTTCTTCTTGTGTTTTTTTGCAGAGTTCTTTTATGTATTCGTCTTCAGGTAGGATTCTTGTTGTTGGTATTTTTCCGTTGGCTTTTATGATTTGTGGGATTTTGTTTCGGATTAGTTTGTTGTAGGTTGGCATGTGGGTTTCCTCCGTTTGGTTTTTCTTCTATTATAATGGAAAAGCAGTTTAACTAAGTGTTAAACTGCTGAATTGCTTCTTTTATATAGTTTTCTTCTTCGGTTGTAAAGAGGGTTGGGAATTCAGATAGTGAGAAGTTTGATTTTTGGATTATATTCCCTATATCACTTTGAGGTATATCAAGATAGTTCGTTACTCCTTCTATTAAATTAAAAAATTCCTTCAAAGTAACTTGAACGTCATGATGACTCGGATCCTTCTCTTCTTCCTTATACTTTTTCAACTTCCCTATCACATCCATAAAACGCCGATCAAACTTTTCTTTTAATTCCTTATTATTATAAAACGCTTGAATACTATCCTTCGAAAAATGTTCCTCTAACCATTCTTTATTTTCTTTCTCCCAAATAAAAGTTTGCAGAAAAGAAGAAAACAAAGCGACATCCACTCGTTCTTCCTTTTGAAACTTTTTTGTCATCTCATCCATATGCGAAAGCACCTTAGCAATTCTTTCTTGCTCTACCAAAAGCAATTCCCTTTGAAAATGCATTTGTCTTAAAAATTCTTCCGTCTCTATATCACGCTGCAATATAATATTTTGAATTTCACCAAGCGAAAGACCGAGATGCTTAAACGATTGAATTTGTTGCAACACATACAAATCATCTTTCGTATATAACCGATGCCCACCCTCAGTATAATCGCTCGGCTTTAATAAATTAATCTTGTCATAATAACGAAGCGTCCGCACCGTAACATCCCCAACACTCGCAAACTCACTAATCATCCACGTCATATCATCACCTACTCCGCTAACTTCTCTCTCACATACTGAAGCATACGAGAAAAACTCATCTCATTTTGCCTACAATATTGAAAGAAACCTACAACAAGCAATAAAAAAAGGAACATGCCCTCTATAACGATTTTCATACTCGCTAATACCATCATAAAAGTACTCATACTTTCTTTTTCGTAAAACAATATAAATCGCAATAAACAACACTGCAACCATAACAAAAAATTGCTTTTCCTTTATCTCCACTTCTTTTTTCATCACCTATTCTCCTTCCACTACATACTTATCTTCTTTAAATAACGGAATTCGAATGAAATAACAATATGGTTCATCGCGTATTACTTTCCACGCAACAATGAGCACTTGAATTACCTCAAAGATAAAGACAATCCAAAACAAAACATCACTAATACGCGAACTAATATTAAATAGAAGAAAAATTAACAAGTGAAAGTTGAACGCCTTTCGGCAATGATATTTGTACACTTCATTTTTACGTGCCAGTGTGATGTACATGAATAGTGGTGAAAAGATTCCTATTGTGGCTGATAGTAGTAGCATGATGATAATGTTTCTTTTTTCTTTTGTGGTGGTTTTCATGAGTGATTTGGTCCCCCCTTTTTGATTTGTCTTCTTTAGGTTAGGGGGTGACGTTGGGGTAGGTGCAAGGGGAATTTTAATTTAAAAACAGCAACACTTATTTCAGTGTTGCTGTCCTTCTTTCAAAATATGTATGAAGACGATATTCACATATCTCCTTCGTCCATTCAAATAAGATCTCTTCATCTTCTTTTCTAACATCCATATTTAGAGAAAAGAAGTTTTCATCAAATGATAATAAACCTTTTGAGCTACCACTCCATTTTGTCATTGGCATTGTAGCGATTAGTTTACTAACTTTTTCTTCATCATATTCCCACATACGTTGTGCTTGCTTGTCACTAAAATCTATTTTCTTGCGGTATTCTTTTTCCATTAAAAACTGATGGAAGAATGGTGCAACTTCTTCTGGTGAGATAGGATGGTACCATCTTTCTTTTCCACGTTGCAACATCGCCAACAATAATAGCATTTTATAACTTTTTGCCATTCCTGTTTTTTCAACTTCTTGCAACCACGCTTCACAATGTAAAAACACTGTTTTTTCAAGTTCTGTTAATTCATCATTCCATGCTAAAAAGCCAACATATGATTTAAACTCTTGGCGATATTCTTTACTCTCTTCTATACCAAGTTTATGTAATTCTAAATATGTAGGTCGACGTCCAAGATCCATTTTTACAGTTTGATAGCTATGTTGCAATTTTTCTTTTCTCGGCATTTTCTTTTTCAGTAATTCATCTAATAACTGCTTTGCTTCTAATTCAAATTCTACTGTACATCCATCTGGCAATATATTTTGTGTACCATTTCCTTTCGTCTTTCCATCATCCACTCGAAGCATTTGTATTTTTATATCTGCATTTCGATAATTTGCAATTAAATCAATTACAACACAATACTCCTTATGCTCATGCAATCGTAAACCACGACCAATTTGTTGTGTGAAAATTGTTAATGATTCTGTTGGGCGAACAAATAAAAGTGTATCGACAGATGGAATATCAACACCTTCATTAAATAAATCTACTGTAAAAATAGCATCTAGTTCATTATTATCCAGCTGTTTAATCGCATCTTCTCTCGAAATATGTTTTGTTTCCGAATGAAGTGAAATTGTACTATAACCGTTCTCATTAAAATATGTAGATAAAAAGACTGCTTGCCTAATACTAGAGCAAAAGACAATTGTTCTAGTTTTTTTATATTTCTTCCAAGCTTCTAAAATATTTAAGGCGAGTTCCTCTCTCAACTGCACTTGCGCAAGTTCCTCACGATCATACTTATTGCCTATCCAACGTATTTGTGAGTAGTCAGTATCATCATGTACTCCATAATAGTGAAATGGAGATAACCATCCACGCTGAATCGCTTCCATAAAATCAATTCGATATGCAACGTTCCCATCACAAATCGAATAAATATCACGAAAATCATTTCGATCTGGTGTTGCCGTTATTCCCAATAAGAAATTAGGATCAAAATAATCTAGTACTCTTTGATAACTGTTAGCTGCAGCATGATGGAACTCGTCTACAATAATAAGGTCAAAATCATTAGGTGAGAAGTTTTCTAAGTGTCGCTTTCTACTCAACGTTTGAATAGATGCAAAAACAACATCCTTCTCGCCTTCCTTTTTCTTTCCATTATAAATCCCCGTAGTCTTATTATCGATTACACGTAGAAAAGATTTTTCTGCTTGATTTAATATTTCTTCTAAATGCGCAATAAATAAAACTCTCTTAAAACGTTTTGCAAAAAAAGCAGCTAAATAAGTCTTACCAAGTCCTGTTGCCATAACAACCATCGCTTTGTTGTATCCTTCTTCCAATACATTCTCTAATTGTTCCAATGCAGATAATTGTGCAAAGCGTGGTGCAATCTTTGTTTCATATACAGCTGATTCCTCTAATTCAATTTCTACTCCTGATCTCGCAGTATAATCCTCTTGTCCCGAGGGAATCATCATTTCAATCTCTTCTTGCTTTGTCCAAGTTCGGACTAAACTTGAATGAGTTTTATGAAATTCTTCATACTCTTTACGATATTGTTTAATTGTTTCTATATTAATAGGCTGAGTTACTTCATTCATATGAATATGTAAAAATTGATCAATTGCCTCCGAAAAAGCTTCCTCTCCAACACTCTCTTTCACAAGCAAGCTCCATTCCACACCACTTGTTAGCGCGGAACGAGACATATTAGAAGAACCAACAATCATAACTCCGTCGCTCTCATGCTCAAATAAATAAGCCTTCGGATGAAATGATTTTCCTGCACTCCTCCACAGTCGAATATCAATATCAGGATGAATTTCATACAAATTCTCTAACGCGTCTGGTTGCGTAATATACAAATAATCTCCTGTACAAATCTTAATATCTACATTCTTTTCTGCTGCTTTCCGCAAAAAAGGGGCTAAGACATCTACGCCTGATTTCATAACAAACGAAGTTAAAATATATATCGATTTTGCATCATCCATATAGCGCTCTAGCTTATGGATCAAATTATTCGTAACGAGCTGGACATTAGTCATCATGTACCTCAACTAAAAAAATTCTTTCCTGAAAACCACCACGCTTTTCGGCCTTCTGTTTACGTACTTGCTCAACATCCTCTAACGTTACGCCTTCATATTGTGCCAATGCATTCACTAACTCTAATAAATCAGCTAATTCTTCTACTTTATGCTCTTTACTTTCAGCCTCTAAATACTCAGTTAGCTCCTCTTGTGTTTTCTTGCTCACTTCTTCTATATATTCTTTTTCATTCAGTATTCTAGTTGTGAATGTCTTTCCGTTATTCTCAATAATTTCTGGTATGCGATTTCTTACTAATTTGTTGTAGGTTGGCATTTGAATCCCTCCAGGATTAGGGTTTTAATGCTCTAATTATACCATATAAGATTTAGTCCTTTTCTTTCTGTTTACATGGGATAGCTACTTAAACCATACATTTTAATCCAATAAATAAGGCTGTATCAAAAACATACTACGATGTCATTTTGATACAGCCTTATCTTATCTTATCTACTAATACTACTATCACACTAATCATTTTTGAGCTATACAAGCATTAAAAATTCAATCTACCTACAAAACATTACTATCCTTTAAATAATCATAAAGCTTATTATCAACCGATTTCTCCATAATCATATTCATCGTAACAACCGGTAGTTCTTTTCCATTTTTATCTTGCATTTCAGTTTGTTCTACACTTGCTTTATCAGGTCTCGCTTTTCCTAAATAGTAAAAGTCGCTTCCCTCGTCATCATCTTTTTTCACAAAAATATGAACATCAATATTATTTTCTTTAGCGTCAATAATTGCTTGAACTTCCTTCGATTTTAATGTTCTATTACTTCTTGTATACCATTTAAGAACATCTTGATTAAGGAATTCATCACCGTAGTCCACACTGGATTCTACCTCATCATTTTTATGGTATGTAATAAATATTGGACAAGTATAATATTTTGTCTTATAACCATACATAGTTGAGCTCTCATCATTATGCCAATTTAAAAGTTTACACACATCTTTTCTTGAGTATTTTTTATATACAGTAAGGTTACTATCACACTCATAGTTTTTGCTCTTTTCCTTCGCACTTCTAACGATGTCCATAACCATATACTTAAAGTATTCATTTTGTTCTAAGCTTTTTCGAATAGAATCATTAAACATATATGTCTTATTGTTCTGTAAAGAGATAATTGGCTTTTCTCCATATTTCTTTTGACTGTTTTGTGAGAAAAAATCTAATTCAAAAATTCGTTGTACTGAAGTAATCGTTTCATCATCTGTTAAGCAATTAGTTTCTTCAAGTTGTTTTATATACTCATCCTTATCAACTTTTTCTTGCTTTAATAATAATTCTAACAAAACGATTTCGTTTTTACGTTTTCCATTTAATACTTCCAATGAAAGCATTGTTAAAACTTTGTTTTCGTACTCTGTTAATGTAGGCACAGCTTTTTTCATTTTCAGTAGGAACTGATAATAGTTCGAATATCCATCTACAAGTACAACTGGATCAATAGAATGGTTTACTATAAAGTCATACAAATATGGAATTCTTCCTATTCTATTTTTCAACTCACCAAACGCTTCCTTTAATACTTTCATTGCTGTTAAATTACTATTATTGATAGCTTTAAAGATTTGTTTTTTCGCTATCTCCTCAAAGTTAACTGTTGAAATACCTTTAATATAACTCGTGTCATTTGTATATCTGCGTATATTATCTTTATTTTGTGATCTATCTCCTGAAAGGGCAATTGGAATTAAATAGTTGTTTTTATAGTTTCCAATGAAATCAATAATCATAACAAAATCTTTTGAATCATGTTTTCGAAGTCCACGCCCCAATTGCTGTATAAAGATAATACTTGATTGAGTTTGTCTTAACATAACAACCTGATTCACACTCGGAATATCAATTCCTTCATTAAATATATCTACCGTTAAAATATAATCAAGTACGCCATTTTCTAATTGATTCACGCGCAATTCTCTTTCCTCTTGAGAATGATCTCCTGTTAATGCAAATGTGCGAAAACCTCTATTATTTAAGGCGTGTGATAATTGTTCTGCTTCATCTTTTCGGCTGCAAAACATTAATCCTGTTACCTTTTCACCAGAAAAACCGTAATATTTTACTTTTTCCACTATATGATCCACTCGCTCTTCCGTAACAAGTTTAGATAAAACAGTAGTGTCATCTATCTTTTCACCATTATATTCAAAATCAGTTACTCCAAAATAATGGAAAGGACAAAGCATATCTTCTTCAAGTGCTTCTTGCAATCGAATTTCATAAGCAATGTTGTAATCAAATAGCTCATAAATATTAAAATTATCTGTACGTTCAGGTGTAGCGGTCATTCCCATTAAAAATTTCGGTTTAAAATAATTAATAACTCTATGATAAGAACTAGCACCTGCTTTATGAACTTCATCTATTAAAATATAATCAAATAACCCAGGATCAAATTGCTGTAAATTTTCTTCTTTTGAAATGGTTTGGATCGTCGCAAATAAATATTTAGCATTTATTTGTTTATTTGACCCTGATAAAATTCCAAAGTCCTCATCTATCCCACCAAGAACTTTTTGAAAATCGGATTTCGCTTTATTTAATATTTGCTCTCGATGAACAATAAATAACATCCGTTTAGGTGAAAAATTTCTGACATCAAATGCTGAAAGATATGTCTTCCCCGTTCCTGTTGCAGAAATAACTAAACCTTTTTCTTTTCCAGCGTCTCGAATAGCTTGTATTTCTTGTAACGCAGCTTGTTGCATTTTATTTGGGGTAATTTTCAAAGCTTCTTCAATTGAATTATGATATTGACCAGGTAATTCTATAACTCGATCTAGTAACTTATTTTCTACAGCTTGCTCATATATTGTTTCGTAATTTGCAATCAACTCTTCAGTTAATAGTTGAGAATGCTCCCAGACTTCTTCAAATTGATTTTTAAAATGCTGTACTATCTCTCCATCTTCATGCGATGTTAACTTAACGTTCCATTCATAGTTTACCTTCAAAGCATGTGCAGTCAGATTTGAACTACCGACAATTAATGAACAATGTGTTTTGTTATCAAATATGTATCCCTTTGAATGAAAACCAGATAAATTTGTTAATCTTACTTCTACATTTTCAAGTTTCATTAACTCTCTAAACACTTTTGGTGTATTAAAGTTTAAGAATGTAGATGTTAATATACGTCCTTTAACCCCTTTTTGTTTAAGATCAAGGAAATGTGATTTTAAAGTCGCTAGCCCACTTTCCGTAATAAAAGCCACCGAGAAAATAAACGCTGTACTATTTTCAAGCTCTTCCAGCAATGAGCTTAAAACATTTTCATTTTTTTTCGTATTGTTTACTAATAATTTCGGCTTATATATTCCAGGATGATTATGTTTTTGATCAATAAACCCTTTATATAAAGACCCCTCTAATTTTTGAATAAAATTCTCCATATGATCACCATTATGACAATTTTTTATATTAATTGTATTACTCACTGATTTAAAGTGCAAATTTATTACAAATATAAAAAACTATCCGTATAAAACGAATAGTTTTTTCAAATTACTTTACAATCGATTCTTTTGATAATTTCTCAATAGTCGGGATATCCGCAGGTGCCCACTCTAAAGCTGCTAGTTCATTCGGATATAACCATTTAATTGCTACATGCTCAGTTAAAACCGGACTTCCTTCAACAAGTTTACAATAGAAAGTTTTTAAATGAACGATACCAAAATCATATTCATAGGCTGTATAATCAATTTGTTCACCAATTTGCACACTACAATGCATTTCTTCATCAATTTCACGCTTTAACGCCTCTTGAGGTGTTTCTCCCTCTTCTATTTTTCCACCTGGAAATTCCCACATAAGAGGTAGCGATTTAGCTGGTCCTCTTTGTGCACATAAAATTTTCTCATCTTGAACAATTACCGCTCCAACAACATAAATATTTTTCTTCATTATGTCCTCCTTAAATCTCATAGAAACTCTATAATTTACGTTTCCATACCTTATAGACTGAAAAATGCCTTTTATATCTTTTAACGACTAATATATTTTTAATCAATACGATAGATTTTATCTATTTCTATCTAGCATTTAATGTAATTAGCCTAACACTCTCATCTCTTTTATATTATATAGAAGTAACTACAAAAATAAAACATGATTGAAAACTTCCCTCTTAAGCCCCTTTTTTCACCATCTCCTCATACCTAAAATTACTCTCCTCCAAAAACCCCCTCGTCTCCCCACTCCCCTTATAAAACCCCTCCCAACCCCGCTCCCTCAAAATCCCCTTCCAACTATCACTCTCCACCATCTTCTTAATGAAACCATCCCAATAAGCAACCTCTTCCTCTGTCATATCTTTCGGGCCCATGATCCCTTTCCAGTGCTGGAATATGACGTTGATTCCTTGTTCTTTCCACGTTGGGATTTCTGGTAGGCGTTCTAGGCGTTTTGGTGCGGACACGGCTAGTATTTTTATTTTGCCGGCTTTGTATTGTTTTTCGGCTTCGGATAAGGTCATGGTTGCGGCGCTTATTTGTTTGTTCGTTAGGGCGTTTATGATTTTTTCTTTGTTTTCGTAGACGAAGAATTGTAGTTCGGCTGTGTTTATGCCGAAGGCTTTGCTTACTTGTACGAAGGATAGGTGATCGTCGTTTCCTAGGCCGGGGGCAACGCCGATTTTGAAGTTTTTCTTGTTTTGTTTTAGTTGTTCCATTAGTTCGTTTGCGGTTTCTACGCTAGAGTCTTTTGATACGACAACGACTTCCCAGTCCGATGCGAGTGTTGCGAGCGGCGTGAAGTCTTTATATGTTAGTTTACTGTGGCCTAGTAGGTTGTTCGTTATGAGTAAGCTTGAGTTAATCGCCAGTACGTGACCGCCTTTTTGTTTCGTATATTTCCATCCGACGTCACCGCTGCCACCTACTTTGTTTGTGACTGTGATTGGTTTTGTGAAGATTTTTTCTTCTGCGAGCGTTTTTTGCATCGCCCGTGCTGTTAAGTCCCATCCTGCTCCTGGAACGTTCGGCGCAACGATTTCTAATTTGTCGATGTTCACTTTATTCGTATGGGATTTTTCCGAGGAACAACCAGCTATTACTCCTGTCATGATCCATATACATAGTAATAATCGTTTTTTCATAGTCCTCTTCCTATTCGGTACTTTCGTTCTGGTCGTCCGATAATGCCGTATGTGTACTCTACTGTGCATTCGCCGGTCGCTACTAAGTATTCTAAGTATCTTCTTGCGGTTGTTCTGGAGGCCCCCATTTGTTCTCCCATTTCTTCTATTGTAATGCCCTCTTCAAATCCTTTTATAATGCCTTTCACTTTTTGCAGCGTTAACGGATCAACACCTGTCGGTAAGTTTTTCATATCTTGTGTTTGCGAAGTGCCGAAGAAATTATCGATGAGTGCTTGATTTACTTCATGGTTACTATGTAATAGTTGCTTCTTTCTTTTATAGTCTTCAATTGTGCGAACGAATTTTTCTAACGTAACCGGCTTTATAAGATAGTTGCTTACGCCGTTTCGAATCGCTTTTTCTAACATATGGTTTTCATTCGCCGCAGTAACCATAATGACATCAACGTTTGGAAAATCTGCGTGAATTTTCGGCAGTAAGTCTGTTCCGATTCCATCTGGTAAATAATTATCTAATAGAAGTAAATCAATTTCTTCCCTTTGTAGTAGTTCTATCGTTTCTTTCGCGTTCAATGCTTTTCCGATCACTTTTACATCCTTTATTTTTAATAAAAACTCTTCTTGAATTTGCGCGACGCGGAAATCATCTTCTGCAATTGCAACCTTCAACATATGTCCATCCCCCTGTTTGTCATGTACTTTCTTTCAATGTTTTCGGAAGGTAAATTGTAAAAATAGCTCCCCCATTTTTCTCGTTTTGAATTTCAATTGTTCCCTCTAGTAGATCTACCATTTCTTTCACGTTCGCTAGTCCATAACCACGATCAGTTCCTTTCGTTGAAAATCCTTTTTGAAAAATGGTCGTTATTTTTTCTGCTGGTATTCCTATCCCGCTATCTATCACTTCAAACACAATATCGTGTCCAATATCCGTAACAAAGAAGGAAACACTCTTTTCCTCTCGTTCATTTACCGCATCAAATGCATTATCGATTATGTTTCCAAGGATTGTAATAAGATGCGAAACCTTTATATGTTCTGGTAACGGATGAAGCGCACTATCTCCTTCAATATGAAAATCAATTTTCTTTTCAGACGCTGTTCCGATTTTCCCTAATAAAATAGCTTGTACTTTCGCATCGTGAATTTGATGAAATAAAATATGATTTTGGCTTTGATGAATATTAGATTCTTGCTGGATAAATTCAATCGCTTCTTTGTAGTGTCCTAGCTGAAGTAATCCTGATAAAACGAAAAGCTTATTTGTAAATTCATGTGTTTGAGCGCGTAAGTCCTCTGAATATTTTCTTACCTCAGATATTGTGTTCACAAGATTTTGCAGTTCAGTTTTATCTCTAAAACTACATACAACACCTACCGTACTATTATTTTCAAGTATCGGTGTCATGTTTAAAATAAACACTTTATCTTGAAACGCGATTTCTTGATCGGTTTCTAGCACTCTTTTCATATTAAATTCCGGTAAAGCTTTTGAAATGTGCCGCTGCATATAATCATCATTTACATGAAGCATTTCTTCTGCCGAGGTGTTCATCATCGTAATAAAACCGTTTTGATCAATGGCGATGATTCCTTCTTTTATAGATAGTAGTATCGCACTTCGTTCTCGGTATAGCGCTGCGATTTCATTTGGCTCTAAACCAAGTGTATCCTTCCTAATACTACGCGCTAAAAGAATGCCACCAACAATGCCGGCTAATAACACCGCTAAGGAGAAGAGGATAATTTCTTTCGTTCTACTCAATATGTTAGATTCAATACCTTTTATTAAAAACTCTACTGTCACAACGCCTACTACTTGATCGTAATCTCCGTTATGAACAATAATAGGTGCCTTCGCCATTAAAGCCGGACCACTTGCACCATTTCCTTCAAGCGTATAGTATCCGCCAAAAGTGAGTGCTTCATAGTTATATGGATTGTTACTCTTTGTTCCAATCAACTCAGAATTAGAATGGGAATACATAACCCCATAGCGATCTTCCACAATTACATAATCCGCACCAGCTTGCTCACGAACTTGTTCCGCAATAGATTGAATGTTACTTTTATGCTCGTTATTTTGAAAAGCCTCTTTTATAGCTGGCATAAAAGAAAGAGATTTAGCCGTTTGCAGCGCTAACTGTTCTACTTGGCGCTTCGTATCAACGGACTGAATGTAAACAAATATTCCCGTTAATAGGAGAACGACAAATAAAATTAACGCGATAATTAAGCTTACTATTTTCGTTTGTAATGACACTTTGCGTGATTTTTTCATGCTTCATATCCTTTGATAAAATATTCAAAACTATCAATCTCCTTTTTCTATTATTATGACAAAACTGAAAATGAAGCAACTATTAAAAATATCCATGTTCATAAAGTACAAAAAGAATGAAATTGTCATAATATTGAGATTTCACTTAAAGAACAGTACAATTCTTTTACAATGAACACGCTTTCATAATTATCATTTTATTACTAAGCAAGAGGAGGAATTAGTATGGCTCAAGTAAAATCAAACCGAGTCGCCGGCAATATTTTCAAAGGTTCAGTCGGTAATTTAATTGAATGGTACGACTGGTACGTTTACTCTGCTTTCGCCGTTTATTTTTCAGCAGAGTTCTTCCCTAAAGGAGATCCAACGAGTCAGTTACTGAACACAGCAGCTATTTTCGCAGTTGGATTTTTAATGCGCCCTATCGGAAGTTTACTAATGGGACGATATGCGGATCGGCACGGTCGCCGGGCAGCATTAACGCTTTCCATTACGGTTATGGCCGGTGGTTCTTTAATTATTGCCTGTACACCGAGTTATGAAAGTATCGGTATTATGGCCCCAATTATTTTAGTTCTTGCTCGTTTACTTCAAGGATTATCACTCGGCGGAGAGTACGGAACTTCCGCAACGTATTTATCTGAAATGGCTAGTAGTGGACGCCGTGGTTTTTATTCAAGTTTCCAATATGTAACGCTCGTTGCTGGACAGATGGTTGCGTTAGGCGTTCAAATTGTTCTTCAGCAATTACTAAGCGAACCAGATATGAAAGCATGGGGATGGCGTATTCCGTTCATTATTGGAGCGATGGGCGCAGTAGCTGTATTATGGCTTCGCCGCACGATGGATGAATCGGAGCAGTTCTCAAACATAAAATCACAAAAACGCGAAAGCGCAGGAACCGTTCGCGCACTTATGAAACACCCAAAAGCAGTATTAACAGTAGTCGGCCTAACACTCGGAGGCACTGTTGCATTTTATACGTACACAACATATTTACAAAAGTTCATGGTAAACACAGTCGGTCTTCCGAAAGAAGTTGTAAGCTGGATTAACTTTGTCGCACTACTTATTTTCGTCGTACTTCAACCGATTGCGGGGCTATTATCCGATAAAATTGGACGCCGCCCACTATTAATGGCATTCGGTATTCTCGGAACATTACTAACAGCACCAATTTTCTTCTTCATGGAAAAAACGACAGAACCAATCGTAGCATTCTTACTCATGATGGTCGGTCTCATTATCGTTACTGGTTACACATCAATTAACGCAATTGTAAAAGCAGAACTCTTCCCGACCGAAATTCGCGCACTTGGCGTAGGTTTACCATATGCACTAACAGTTGCGATATTCGGCGGAACAGCTGAGTTCATCGCATTATGGCTAAAGAGTATCGGAATGGAATCACTATTCTACTTCTACGTAGCTGGATGTATCGCGATCAGCTTTATTACGTATTGGCGTATGGATGAGTCATCGAAGACTTCGCAGATTGAGGCGGAGCTTGGTGGTGGGGATAAATTAGTTAATAATAAGTCTAGTTAAAATTATGTATTCTATTATCTTCGTTTATCTGAAAAAGCATAATTCATTAATATGCAATTTAAAAACCTCTACTTATATGTAGAGGTTTTTGTATGACGAAAAAACACCTAGTTCCATTGTTATTTTACAAATCCCAAATTCTTCCTCATCTTAAAGTGGAACAAATTTATTACTTAGAGTGTCTAATAAGTGTATTTCTAATATGAGTTGTCCAGATTGGATACAACATATCCCGTTTGACATCTATTTTTATGTATTACAAAAAAATGAAAGGACTTATTATTCCCAAAAGTAAAAAACATGTATTGTAATACTTTCACAGGTGAACCATTACAAGTGGAAACAAAAAAGAAACAACCCAAACCGTGACTTATCAATCATATAAAGTGAAACTTTAATCAGCGGGGGTCTTACTGCCCGGCAAATAGCGGGATAAACGTTTTGGATGTCATTTAACCTGTGAAATTTCAGCTGCAGTAGTATTGTTACCTTATGTCATCTTTAATTACATCGGTATTTAGAATACCTAGACAAAATCCATATATTCTTGAAAGAGGTTGAAAATTTATGTTCGTTTTAAACAAGTTCTATAACATTTTACATTACAAAAAGATTGTAACTGTAGTATTACTTTCATGTGTATCACTTATAGGCTGTTCCAATAGTAATGCTCAATCTGAACCACCTAAACAAACGAATCAAGCTAATCAAATTAAACAAGAAAATACAGGTAATCAATCTTTTGCTAAACTTGAAAAAGAATATGATGCTAAGCTTGGTATTTATGCACTGGACACAGGTACGAATCAAACGATTGCTTATCATTCAGATGATCGTTTTGCGTTTGCATCTACATCTAAATCATTAGCTGTGGGCGCTCTTTTACGCAAGAACTCATTAGAAGCTCTTGATCAGAGAATTACGTATACTCATGAAGATCTTTCTAATTATAATCCAATTACTGAAAAGCATGTTGATACAGGAATGACGTTAAAAGAACTTGCAGATGCTTCAGTTCGATATAGTGACAGCACAGCACATAATTTGATTCTTAAACAGTTAGGAGGTCCCTCTGAATTTGAAAAAATCTTGAGAGAAATGGGAGATACTGTTACTACTTCAGAACGATTTGAACCTGAATTAAATGAAGTGCATCCAGGAGAAACACATGATACCAGTACACCAGAAGCAATAGCTAAGACGCTTCAATCATTTACATTAGGGACTGCACTTCCAACAGAAAAACGTGAACTATTAGTAGATTGGATGAAGAGAAATACAACTGGAGATAAATTGATTCGTGCGGGCGTACCAAAAGGTTGGGAAGTAGCTGATAAAACAGGTGCGGGATCTTACGGAACAAGAAATGATATCGCAATTATTTGGCCACCAAATAAAAAGCCAATTGTTCTTGCTATACTTTCTAATCATGATAAAGAAGATGCTAAATATGACGATAAACTTATTGCAGATGCAACCAAAGTCGTGTTAAATACCTTAAAAGCTACGGAATAAATGATAATAGGTTAAAAGTTTTCTATTTTAGGCGGTGTTTTCTCTAGTAGGAGTTGCACCGTATTTTCATCAACTAAAAATTTAATAGTGCCCAAAAAATGAAATTTGGTGCTACCTCTAAAACATCTAGACTGTAATAGCCAATAAAAAATGCAAACCAAACGCCCCTTAATCAGTCGTTTGGTTTGCATTTCCTTTTTCTAAAACCACAGAAAAGATAAGTACTATAGTTAACAGCATAATAAACCTTACTTCACTTCCATCACTTACAAAAAATGAATACAAAGTATATATTAAAATTAATATTCCATAAATAATTTTGTGCAATGTACTCCCTCCTTTTTGCCGTATATATTTTAGTATAAAAGTTTGATTCAAGTCCTATATCCAAATGAAAATACTTTTCTCTTGTTCATTTATCTATTTTCTTTTTATAACTCAAACTTCTTCGAATCGTACTTTTCTAGAATTTGCTGCAATTCATTTTGTTCATATAGAATATGCTGATCTGTCTGTACATCTTCAACATTTGATCCACCTGCTAATAATCTCCTGTACATAAAAGAGTGCCCTGTTAATACTGTTTTAATCATTTTGTATTGCCCTCCTTTTGTTTGATTACTTGTATCATAAAACAGGTATCTGAAGTTGATATGTAGTCTATCTAGAGTGTATGTAAATTTAGAAAATCTCTAATAAAATGTTTGTATTATGACGTCACCACCAAAACTATTGCCCTAAACACCATGATTTGAAGAGATAGGCCCCCATGTTCTAGTCTCAATTCCTCCTACAGTTCTATATTCAGTAAAACTGGTTAATCCCTATAATATAAAAAGAGCACCACTTTTTGGATGCTCCTCGTTATAACTATATATTATTTAATTTCCTTCTTTTGCTGGTACCATTTTTCCTTCTTGAGAATCTGTACCTTCTGTTCTTTCAACTGTTTTTGCATATTCTGGTTTCTCAGGGGATCCCATTTCAAATCCTGGTTGAGAATCTGTACCTTCTTTTGTTGGTACCATTTTTCCTTCTTGAGAACCTGTCCCCTCTGTTCTTTCAACAGTTTTTGCGTTTCCTTTAGGAGTTGCTGGCACTGCATCTTTAGGTAAATCAAAGTTTTGTGAGAAAGACGTTGTTCCATCTACACTCTGTGTAATTACTTGATTTGAACTATCTTCATTTGACTTTAAATTGTCCATTTTCGCATCATCTGCACCTCCCGCTACCAATCCTGTACTTAAAAGTGCTCCTGCTAATAATGTTTTAATCATTTTTCATTACCTCCTGTTTATTTGTAATATTCATCAAAAAAGTATCTAGAGTTAATGTTTTAGTCATTATCTTTATCTACTTGCTTTTTGATTACATTTAGCATAAGACAAGAATCTATAGTTGATATGGACTGCATCTGGAGATTATGTAAAGAAAAATAGATGATCAATTGTATATCCTAATGGATGCTTAGACAAGATTGAAACTTTATATGAATTTGAATAATTGAGTTCCCCTTTGTTTTTGGGTGTGAGGGACTAACCCTTTCTAATTTGAAAGCAAACTTTTTATTAATTGAAGAATTAAAAGAGGTGGGGATCTTACTGCCCATTAATGCGGGATAAAAGAAAACCGCCTGAAATGATGTGTAATCGAATAGTAGTACATAAAAAAATACAAGTAACAATAAATTAAATCTCGTTAAAACAAAAAGGAGATGTCCCAGGCATGGTACTAGGACATCTCCTTTACTTATCTAAATTTCTAAATTCTATACAGCACTATCAATTAAACAATTATTAGATATATCTTCTATCTAAAACATCGTATTATCATTAGCTGCTTCACTTGGAATCTCTTGAATTACATCCCAGTGTTCGACAATCTTTCCATCCTTGATACGAAATATATCCACTATAGCAACTCCCTTATCTTGAGAATTAGTACGAGAGTGTACATGAAGAGCAACTGTATCCCCTTCAGCTACTACACGTTTAATCTCTGCAGAGGAATTAGGATTTTTAACAAAATCCTCCTTAAAGAAATCCATGAAGGCTTTTCGTCCATCAGCAACAAAAGGATTATGTTGCTTATAATCTTCGCTAACATATTTAGGGATAATATCGATATTATGTTTGTTAAAAACTTCATTATAGAAATCAACTACCATCTTTTTATTCTTTTCATTTTCTTTCACTTCTTTTGATACAGAAGCAACATTCTCGCTCTTTATTGAGTTTCCTTTGTTATTACCGGTGGAAGCTTGATATACCAAAGTCGAAACTACTCCTAAAATAAATACAGAAATAATTGTTATGATTAAACTTTTCTCTAATTTCATATATACCTACCTCTTCTACTTAAATAAGTTTTCTTCTATAAAAAGTTTGAAGAAGGAGAAACCTTCCCAAAAATGTAATGTCAGGGGTAATGTTAGGAATTTCATTTATCCTCCCCCCTATACAAGGCATATTAGAAACGATTAACTCTAACTTAATACCTCATTAACAGTTGCACTGTCCACAATTTGTATAAACTTCTTAACCTTATCGTTCTCATCAAACTTATAAAGATGACAAAAATCTGCTACAAATGACTTCCCTGTAGCTTTATATGTTCCACTATATTTTCCATACACAATAACAGTATTGTTATTAAAAGTATAAATTTCATCTTTAGCGCTATAGTCATTCCATTCCGTGCCAAGACGTTCATGTACGTTTTTCACTACTTCATCTGGACCTATATAAGTACCTGCATATGGAAACCCAGCAGCTTCTGTCCAAGATACATTTTCACTTAAATACGTTTTGAACGCATCCAATTTCCCTTCGCCAGTTAACACATACGTTTCATGTAATAGTTTTTGATATTTATTCATATCATTAACCCCAAGGCATTTCTTTTGTTACAACTTTTGCACTTAATTCTAATACACCTTTATTTGCATAGTCTGGATATGCTGCTTCAAGTTTTGCCACAAAATCTTTTGAAGTTCCACTTTCCTCAGAAGCTTGAACCGCAGTTCTTAGATAATCCATTGTCGCAGTAAGTGCTTGATTATTTAGAGATTTTTCGATTGATCCATGGCTTGGTACAATTATGTCAGCATGTAATGCTTGTAACACTTTCAAGTTCTCAATCCACGCCTCCATCGCCGCTTTTGAGCTAGTATCCGCTAAGAATACATGTATTTCGTTAAATACATCAATACCACCAATTAATACTTTCAGCTCTTTATTAAATAAGCTAGTTCTGTAATGATCTAAGCCTACTAGTTCAAATGTTAACCCCTGAAAATCAATCGCTTTTTCTTTAAACACTTGAGGTAATACCACGTTACTTGGCGCATTTTCGCCAAGGGCGTCTTTCCAAACTTTTAATTTCCCTAAGACAGAATGAACAATATGTTCAACAGTAGACTCTGTAGCATACGCTATAGCTTCTGGGTAAACGGCTTTAATACTCTCTAATCCAAAGTAGTAGTCTGGATCCCCATGAATAATAAAGATTTTATCTAAAGATAAGTCGTTTTTTTTCAGATACTCAACAATTTCTTTCGAATCAGATTGAGTAAATTTTGAGTTTATTAAAAATGCATGTCCTGCTTTCTCAACTAATGTTGCTGTGACCATAAAGCTTTTTTCGTCCGAACTAAACACCGTTAATTTCACATCTTGTTGATTTGTATCGATTGTTTTAAACATAGTATGTTATTCTCCTTTTGTTAAAGTTATTAACTAATCATCATATTTTTATCTTGTTCCGATAAAGTGAAACTTTAATCAGTGGGGGTTTTGTTCATCCCCCACTGATTATTAGTTGAACCAATCGGACTTTTACGGACAGTTGATCCCCCACCTAACTTCTTTGCTTCC